>LCEX01000015.1 GCA_000995415.1 Candidatus Gottesmanbacteria bacterium GW2011_GWC1_43_10 | reverse complement strand
TTAACGCCTCGTCAGTTGGCTACAACTTTGTCAAAACTGGATGAGGCAGTTGCGCACCACACGTTTCATGTTTTAAATATTTTTCGTAGAACCGGACATCTGCCGATAGCACATACGCTTTTGACAATGGATAGTTGCAGAATAAGCTGGGGAAGAATAGTTGGCAGTGGACAGTGGGCGGTTGGCAGTAAAAATAATGAATATTTCGTTGAAGTTAAACCCCTGGTGTATAGGCAAGGTGTTTTAGAACTTGGAAAAAAAATTATTAAATCAGTCAAAAGCATTGGTTTGGAGCCCAAAATTGGGGAGTGGGTGAGTGTGCATTGGGGATGTGTGTGCGAGGTGCTAAGTGCAAGGCAACTCGGGAATTTGGAGTATTATACGAAGTTATCCATAATGTTGGCTAATCGTTATAACGCCCCCTAACCCTCGCTCTTTACTAAGGGGGAATTTCCTCCTCTTGGTAAGAGGAGGTGAGGAGGAGTTAGTTAATGAAAGTTTATATAGTTGGAAATCCATTAGTGAAAGTCGATAGTTTGCCTTTCAAATTATTGCCGAAATTAAGAAAAGAATTTCCGGAGGTTAGATTTGAAGAGGCGGATCCAACAGAAAATTTTATTCCTGAGAATGATTCAATCATCATAGATACCGTAGTTGGGATTGACCACGTGAGGTTATTTACCGATCTTGATGAATTTGTCCCTTTTTCTTCAGTTTCAGCTCATGATTACGATTTAGGCTTGCATTTGCAACTGCTTAAAAAATTGGGGAAAATCATTTCAGTGTCAATTTTGGGAATCCCTATTAGTATCGATGTGTCAGGAAAAAAGAAAGTGATGGAATTACTTCACAGCCTGTTCAATCGATCAGCCAGAAATCCGGATGTGTCTAGCTAACCCACACCGGGTGTGGGTAGTGGTATCTTACTTCCATCTGACTTTCAAAAAATGCGTGGCACACGACATGCAGGGGTCGTAGGCTCTGATCAACTTTTCGATTTCGTGAGAGAGAATTTCTTTGGGTTGGTCAATATTATTCGTGACATACTCACGAATTGCGTGTTCGATCCCGATTTGATTTTGGCCAGTAGGGACAATGATTTTTCCTTGCTTTATTTTGCCGTCACTCGTTATCTCCATTTTATGAAATAAAGTGCCCCGAGGAGCTTCGATGAGGCCGATGCCAGTGGTGTTTTCTCCACCCCGGGGGAGTCCATTCTGGCCACCCCCGGGGTGTCTTAAAGCCTGAGGTTTTTCCGGTTCCGCTTGATACTCATTGATCAGATCAATGCTGCTGTCTACCGCATGCAACATTTCGATGGCTTGGGCCAAATTATTATGATAAATATTTTGCGAAGGAAAAACTGCTAAAGCTTTTTCTGCCGCTTGTTTGGTCTTGGGGTGCAAAGACTCTTGGTTGAGATTGATGCGAGCCAAAGCCCCAACCATATGTAAAGCCTCACCAAAAAAATATCCGGTAGCCTGTGAATACGGAATGATTCTTCGCTTGAGGCGCTCACCAAATTGTTCTTGCGATACAGTCTCGCCATCGCTGGTTTTGACAACACCATCCAAAAAAGAATAATTTTTATCAGTTAGGGCTAAAAATTTCACATTTATATCCTGTTTAAACTGGCATTTCCAAAAAACATCTATAAGATGCAAAACACGCGGGCGGATTGTCTTAAGCTCCGGAATGAGCGCCTGTAATTCTTCTTTGGTGGGAATTTTGATAAAGCCTCCAAGTGTGGCAAAAGGCGCGTGCACACTTCTGCCGCCTGTAATTATGCCAAGTTTGTTACCCACTTCCTTGACGTTAAAACAATCATGGAGGAGTTCATGTTCGACCGGGTTATTTTCATCAAAGGCGAGGATTGAATCACGATTAAATAAATCCGGCAGCACAAAGACATAAAGATGCAAACCATGGTCGCGGATGATCAGGCCGAAATTCAGGAGTTTGCGAAGTAGCATGGTTTGCGGTGAGGGAATCAGTCCCAGGCCATTTTCGATAGATTTGATTGAGCAAAGGAGGTGGGCGTTACTGCAGGTGCCGCAAATTCTAGCGACGAGTTGGGGGACGGCCAGAATCGGTTTGCCGGAAATGGCAGTTGTGAAGAAGCGCTTCATTTCAGTGATGCCAAAATTGCACTCGGTTACAGTACCCTCGCGGATTTTTAAATCAAGGGTGGCCGTGCCCTCAATTTTGGTGATTTCAGTTAAAGATAAATCTAGGTTGGTTGTGTGCATGTTATTTAGTATGACGCAAGCAGGCAAAAATTTCTTGATCCGCAACTCGATCGGGATGAGACGCTACTTCTCCATAAAAGCATCGTCCCTCCTCGAATGCGATCTGCGAAATTTTCACCTTGCTTGCTTCATGGTGATTTGATTTCGAACTCTTTCAAATATTTATTAAGCACGTTGAGAAATGCTTGTTCGTTCATCGGACAACCCTGGACAGTATCATCAACAGTCACAATTTCGGAGAGGGTTTGGACTTTTTCATTTTGATGAAATTGCAACAAAAAGGGCGCGATTTCAGATTTGGCAGCTGCATCAAATGTATTTCGTTGACTAGAAGGCAAGCTAATACAGGCACACGCGCCGATCGCGACTAGTTTTTGGCTCAAGGCGCGGATTTGTTTGAGTTTGGCAGCTTGTTCATAGGAAGCAATGGCGCCTTCGACAAAAGCCACATCCATGTCTCTCATTTCATTATGAGACTGAAGCACTTTGGCGTGGACAAATTCAATTTCTTTAAGCCATTCCTGCCAGTGGCGGTTAAACAGTTCAGTTAGCAAAATAGTTGAATCCTCACAGCAGGTAAAAGTAAACCAACCGACGCGGAGTTTTTTCATAATTTATCTGGGTATTTGACTACTTCCCCAGACACTTGGGGCTTTGATTTTTTTAAGATATGCAAAGACACTGGCTCCAGCCCTAGCGCCCAAACCTACAGCTGTGGATATTTGCTCAATTGAGTATTCATGAGTAACCAAATCACCAGCTGCAAAAATACCCGGGACACTTGATTCAAGTCTTTCATTGACTTGGATATAACCGCCCGGATCCATTTTCACTCCTAGTTGAGTTACCAGTGCTGTACCGGGCACACCGCCGATTTCGATAAACAGTTTGTCGACTTTTAACTCAGAAGAGTTAGCCCCATTGGTTAGTAGTTTAATACTGGTTAACCGTTCTCCGTCGCCTGTGATTTCTATGATGACGGTATTGTATAGGACTGTAATTTTTGGATGATTGGTGATTTGCTCAAGCCAAACCGGATCACCCCGTAGCTCACTTCCGCGGTAGAGGATATAGACTTTTTGGGCCGCTTGGGCCAGTTCAACTGCGGCGCCAACTGCGCTATTGGCGCCACCCACGACTGCACAAATTTTATCGTCAAAATCCTGTTTTTCACAGGTGGCACAGTAGTGAACGCCTTTACCTGTATATTCCATTTCTCCTGGAACTTGAAGTTTGCGTCTTTCAGTGCCAGATGCCAGAACTACGGCTCGGGTTTCGTAGACGTTGGCACTCATGTCTTTGACCAAGAACCCGGTTTGGTCACTATTTTTGGTGATGGCTACCACCCGGTCGGCGAGAAATTCGCCGCCCCTCATCTTGGCTTGAGTCAACATCTTGTCTGCCAGTTCTTTTCCGGCGATATTGGTAAAACCCGGATAGTTTAATATATCGGGCGCCAGAAGCAACTGACCACCGATGGTCTCGGCCACCACCAGATGTTTCAATTTGAAACAGGAAGCATAGATTGAAGTAGTAAGTCCTGCCGGACCGGCACCAATAATCACGAGATCATACATGAGTTTACTATAACTTAAGTTTGAGTCATGGACAAGCCACAACTACACGAGTAACTGGTCACATTTCTGACATAAATCTGTCATTGCGAGCCGAAGGCGAAGTAATCTCGATAAGATCCTGAAACAAGTTCAGGATGACGAGAAAAAGAGATTGCCGCGTCGGGGCGTACCGTCTGGTACATCCCTCCTCGTAATGACATAATACGTAAATCCTAAAGAATGCTCATTTTTGCAAAAATGCGTTATATAGACTTGCAAACAAATAACCCACGAGCCAAGTTGCGCCACTGACAGTCACTATACCCCAGACAAGTGACACCAAATTTAGACTCGGGGCAATCGCAATTTTAGCCAAATCCAATCCATGTACCCAGGATTTAGCAATTCCCATACCCAATTCCGGAGCCACAATGAATAAACCCAGACAGACGACATAGACGATCGCGGCCGTGACGGCAGCCGCATTGGCGGTAGCCACAGGATGATGTTTCATTTTTCTCACCTCCTTTTATCAGTTTAAATTATTATTTATTTACCAGTTTCCCATCATACCCATCATGCTGTTAGTGCGTTCCATCATGGTCGAACCAGAACTTTGCATCATTTTTCCTTTTTCCATCATTTCACTATCGCGGTATTTAGTGCCTTTATTTTCCATCATTTCGCCCATTTCTTGGAGTAAACTGGAATTACCACTCATCATTTTCGCTGTATCCCTTAGATAATCAGGCGTTAGGCCGACTTGGGTAGTCCGGGCTAGTTGGTATCCTACAATTCCGCCCAACAAAAGCACTCCGATGAGGAGAGCCAGGTTTGAGACTTGGAATTGATTCTGTGGTGTATTTGCCATAATTACTCACCTCATTTCATTTAGGATTAAGATCCCAGGTAAATTTGCGCTCGGGAATACCCGCGATATCCGTCAAAGTTAAGTTTAAACTTTTTACGGAAGTATTTAAAGTCTGGGGAAAAGTGAGGATGCCTTGGCGATGATGACCACCTGGTGGTGCGCCATCCCAGATAGGTATGGGAAACTGTTGGCCCTGCTGGTCAGTTAAAGTGGTGATTTTGGCCACATCAAAATCCAGTTCGACTGAATGGGTCTCAAAGGCGATTTGAAACTGGGGTTGGGTGCCGGGAGTTAAGCGCACTGGAGTAATAGAGACGGTGACATTGCCGCCGGAATTTTCCCGGGTTTGGTTGAGGTTCGTGGAACTGGGAGTAGAAACAGGTGCTTGAAGGTTGATAGAATTTTCAGGAACCAATTTCATCCAGATAACTATAAATACTAAACTTAAACACAGGGCCAAAATGACAGTTTTTGGTTTAAGATTCATACTCTATAAAGCTGCAAATGGTTTAACATCATTTTGATACCAATAATATTGATAATTAGGCTTATTAATAGTATAGGAATCTGGTATCGAGTCAAAAAAATGCTCAAACCCGATAGTCCGATGAAAGGTAAGGCATCTGTAGCGTGATGCATGCAGCAGGCTAACATACTGATAGAGGCCGAAGTGCCGCCAGTTACCATAGCCTGGCGGGTCCTGCCGCTCGTCAGCCCCACATCCGCCCACGGTGGGGACCCCGGCTGTGGGGCCCCCCGTCTCGCGTCACCCGCCATTTGCTGTTTCAGATATAAATAGAGTCCCGTTTGAATCCCAAACCCGGCGCTAAGTGGTAACATCAACCACCAGAGATTTTGAAATTGTTCGACTGCTGCTTTCCAACCACTAAGTAAAGTCATGGTGGAAAAATATAGCGTCAATAGCAAAATAGCAGCGAGTAAACCTAAGATAAATGTTTTAGGCAGCATAATTTTATTCAAGCTCCGCAACCGCCGGCACTTTTCGGCTGGTTAGGCAGCGGCCCGACTTTTTTCATGATTTCGCCTGCGCCTTTGGCACTGGAATAATCAGCTCCCAGTACCATTTTTGCGTCTACCTGGTTCCAAGGTGTGCCTTGTCTGGCAAAATAGGTGGCGACCGCCAGATAATTTTGGCTAAACCAAATACTATTTACTCCTAAGACCTTGCGGTAAATGGTCGCATCATCGACTTCAGCGGAAACCAGAAGTTCGATCAAAGCCAAAGCTGCCATGCCGTGGTTGCAATCCGGAAACCAAGTGCTATTGCCGCAGCATGGCCGGTAGACATTTTTGGCTATTTCTGCCACTTTGCTTTGTTGTTGGGGTGTTAATGGAATCAGTTCATAGCGATTGAGGTAATCAACTGCCTGACCCCGGGCGAGCGGCCAGCCGCCGGTCGAGGCAAAGTTGCCCACATCTTTAGCATAGTCTTTACCCATCGGGCCTTCGCTATAAGCCAGACTCTTTTGGGCTAGTCCCAAAGCCCACAACACATCCAAGACAAATTGGCTGTTGTTCCTATCGATCACTATTTTGGCATCTCCTCCTTGGGTCAACAATTTTTCTTGTTCCGGAGTGGGTTTGACCGTTTCTTTAAATTTAGCCAAATCGATGACCCCCAAATTTACTAGTTTTGGTCCCAAATCACCCCAGGCTATCGGCAATTCCACTCCCTCCGCCGGCAGCACTTCCGCATCAATTTTGGATAGATCCAGGAGTTGGCCACCTTGTTTTTGCCAGGCGTCCATGCCGCCTGCTAAATGCATGACATTGGTATACCCCAGTTTTTCGACTGCCTGGACAGCCTCTTCACTCATCCGACCAGTTTTACAATACAAGACGACCAGGGCATTTTTATCTGAGGGAAGACTGGTCGAATTCGCGACCATTTCTGAATAGGGAATAAAAGTATCGGTCTTGGCGATTTCACCTTCATATGGTGTATGGACGTTGATCAAAGTAAAGTTTTTTTGTTTGAGCATTTGTGTTAATTTTTTAGGATCGACTGACTTCACTCCGGCCACTGAAGCGGGGGAGAGGATTTTTTTTATCATATCCTGGCGCGCTCCGATGAAAAAGCCAAATAATACCAAACCGGTTAATACGACGACCATCCGGGCCTGTTGAATAGACTTGCGGGTAAATTTTTTCATAAATTTTTCCTTCCTTTTTTGATTAAAATAATTACGCCGATAAGTAAAACTAGAGCAAAGACGTATTCGCTAAAGGGGAGTTGTTTGAGGAAGCGCACCAAATTCATGACATTGGTGCCCAGCGTTTGTTCAACTGGTTCCTGACTTCCCATCACGATAGTTCCGGAAAGGGCTAAAACTAAAAAGATCACTCCAACACTAATAAACAAGAGACCAGCAGCAAAATCAGTGAGTAAAACCTGTCTTTGCCCCAATTTTACAGTTTTACCGCGAAGTAAAGGTAGGTTGGTCCAGTTGATTTTTTCCAGGAATAAAGCCATTACGACCAGCGGAAACACCATACCGGCTACATATGCTAGCCCTGCCAGCCCGGCCCAAAAAAAAGTGGGACTTAAAAAACTCAAAGTCAAAATACCCGCTAGTACCGGTGTGCAGCAGGAAGAAGTGATACCGGAGAAGACTCCCAAAAGATAAACTGACCAGGGATCATGGCGTTTGTTTAAATCAATCGTTAAGTTGAGCATCGGCAGGGTGATTTTTTTGCCGGTCAACTCCATCAGGCCCAAAAGGATCATAAAGCCCGCACCCACGATATACATTTGGGTATGATATTGTTGGAAAATCTGGCCGATGGCTCTAATGCCCAAAGCAGTTGGCACTAAGATAGTGGCAATTCCCAGACCAAAAATTAGTGTGCCCCACACCACCCGGCTTTTTTCGCGGAAAATATTAGCCAAATAACTTGGTAACAAAAAAGTGATACAGCATGGGGCAAATAGAGCCACCATGCCACCAAAAAACGCTGTGATAAGTGAAATACTGTTTATGAGATTCATAAATGACTCAAGTTACCTAAGTAACCTAGGGAACTTATAAAACGTTTGCTTTTATACTAACTTCAACCTCAGCGTGTTGCGGATCATTGGTAGCAAAATTGACTTGTCTAGTCACTGCTCCGGTCACCGGCATGACTTTGGGCCGGTAGGTGACTTCAAGTTGGGCAGTTTGTTTAGGGGGAATTTCACCGATCCAGTTTTTGAGAGTCGAACTCATATGCATCGCCATATTAAATTCGCCCGTCTTTTGGCCGTTGATAATGATGGATGCAAAAGTACAGTCACAGCTTGTGGCAATGTTCCAAATTCTTAATACTGCATCAGAAGTATTGGTGATGGTAAACGTTGCTGTCCGTTCCTCATCACTTTTCATACTGCCAAAATCTTCACTGTTTTTATCAAGCATCATGCTGGCGCTTCCCAGAGTTTCGCGTTTGGGTGATTTGCTTTCGCCGCTGCCAATCAAAAAGATGGCGCCGACAATCACCAACACACTCAAAACAATAGCTCCGAGAATAATTTTAGTATCTGTATTCATATAGTTACTCCTTTCAAACGTAATGAATTACCTACAACCGAAATAGAACTGGCGGCCATGGCAAAGGCAGCCAGCGCCGGATTTAGGAGCCAACCGGTCAACGGGTAAAGTGCACCCATAGCCACTGGGATCAAAATCACGTTGTAACCAAAAGCCCAAAATAGGTTTTGTTTGATGACTGAGAGGGTGGCGCGGCTCAAATTTATGGCTGAAGTGACACTACGTAGATCTTTATTGAGAAGGGTGATGCTGGATGATTCAATAGCTACGTCAGTGCCTGTCCCCATGGCAATTCCCACATCGGCCGCCGCCAAAGCCGGCGCATCGTTGATACCGTCACCGGCAAAGGCCACAATAGACGATTGCTTTATTGTGTTATGGCTATATTGTTTAGATTTAAACTCTTTCACCTTGCTGGCTTTGTCTTGGGGTAAAACTTGAGCTAAAACATTTTCAATGCCAGCTTGTTGGGCGATAGCCTTGGCTGTTTTTTCATTATCACCAGTAATCATCCAGACTGCGACGCCGATTTTTTTGAGTTGGGTTACCATTTCTTTGGCTTCGGTCTTCATCGTATCGGCGATAGCCAGGAGACCTAAGTGTTTACCGTCGACGGCAACAAAGGCAAGAGTTTTGCCTTGATCCATCCACTGTTCTGCTGGTTTTTCCAAATCGGCAGCCCGCGCTACTTTTTCCTGTTCCATCAGTTTTTGGTTACCGATCAAAACCATTTTGCTGCCAACTTTTCCGGTGACGCCAAAACCTTCGATCGCGCGAAAATCATCAACTTTTGGGACTGCTGATTTTGGAAAAAAGGCAACGATCGCCCGGGAGAGTGGGTGTTCAGAATTTGCCTCAACGCTCGCGATAAGTGGTTCTAAGGCCTTTCTGTCACTTGACTCAGTTACCAAAAAATCAGTGACGCGAGGTTCACCCCGAGTGAGCGTGCCAGTCTTATCAAAAATTGCCACCTTGGTTTTGTGGGCAATTTCCAAGCTTTGGGCATCTTTGATTAAAATGCCTTTTTCCGCGCCTCGGCCAACTCCCACCATGATGGCTGTGGGTGTGGCTAGGCCTAAGGCACACGGACAGGCGATGATCAAAACGGCAATCAAATTGGTAAAAGCTGGGACAAATCCGCCCACTGGCGGACCAAAATCATACCAGATAACAAAAGTGGCAACAGAAAGCATCAAAACAATCGGCACAAAGTACGAAGAAACTACATCAGCCAACCGTTGAATGGGAGCTCTTGAGCTCTGGGCTTCGGCCACCATTTTCACGATCGTAGCTAACATGGTTTCATTGCCGACTTTGGTTGCCACAAACAAGAAGCTGCCGGTTTTATTGATGGTTGATCCAATAACCAGATCACCTTCTCTTTTATCCACCGGAATTGATTCGCCGGTGACCATCGATTCGTCAATTGATGAAGTGCCTTGGGTGATTTTGCCATCAACTGGAATTTTTTCACCGGGACGGACACGGATAAGATCACCAACCTGCACTTGATCGAGAGGGATATCCTTTTCGATAAAGTTGACCCCATTGTTTAATTGTTGAATTGTTAGATTGTTACCGTTTTTCATTTGTAACACCCGAGCGGTTTTGGCTTGGAGATGTAAGAGTTTTTTGATAGCGTCACTGGTATGGGCTTTGGCTTTGGCTTCAAGATATCGGCCGAGGAGGATCAGAGTAATGATCACGCT
Organism: Candidatus Gottesmanbacteria bacterium GW2011_GWC1_43_10; assembly: GCA_000995415.1. Lineage (GTDB taxonomy): Bacteria > Patescibacteriota > Microgenomatia > UBA10105 > UBA10105 > UBA10105. The sequence continues at coordinate 34,010 of LCEX01000015.1, read as the reverse complement.
TGCAGTGTCAAAGTAAAGACTCAAAGGGAAGCCCAATTGGGAGAGGGTCTTGCCAAAAAGAGTAGTCAGGACGGAAAATCCGTAAGCGGCACTTGTGCCAATGGCAATCAGCGTATCCATGGAAGCAGCGCGGTTTTTCAGGCCCGACCAAGTCGCCTGATAAAATCCCCACCCAGCCCAAAACTGTACTGGTGTAGTAAGAAGTAAGAGTATGTAGTTATTGGTTAGTAGTTCGTAACCAGAGAAAAAAGCGAAAAATCGACCAAACCATTCAGGAAAACTCCCTAGGATGATCAAGACACTTAAAATACTCGAGACGATGACTTTTTGTTTGAGTTGGCTTAGTTCCTGACGTTTGGCTGCTTCTTTGAGTTGTTCAGGAGATGATTCTTCCCGGCCGGATACGATAGCCTGATATCCTACATCTGAGACAGCTTTGGCCAAAGTATCCAGAGAACTGATTTTGGGATCAAAATCAACCGTGGCTTGTTCACTCCCATAATTTACGCTCGCCTCATTGACTCCTGGCGTTTTTTTAAGTTTGCGTTCAATCAGTTTGGCGCAGCTAGCGCAGTGCATACCAACTAGCGGAAAAGATGTTTTCATGTCGTCGCCTCAATCCTTCCTTGAAACATGTTCATGCCGCAGTGGAAACTAGAGACAGCCGGATGTGGAGGAGTAAGGGTGACAGTCACGGGTTGGTTCATAGGTAAATACTCCTTGATTTTATAATCCGGAAAAATTAAGTCTTCAAGACAACTATTTTGGTCTTTGCGGATAAAAGTGAGTTTGACTGACTTGTCTTTTTTGATTCTTAAAATATTGGGTTTATAGCCACCGTCGACGATGATAGTAAGCGCCTCATTTGCGGAAACCGCGGTTTCTTTTTTGCCAAAAAAGAACCAATAGATACCGACTATCGCAAACAAACCGGAAAGTGTGACGATGATTTTATCCATACATTTTTATCTCAAATTGAACAATATTTTTATTGTTTTTCCATGACTTTCATGACTTCATCCAACACTTGTTGACTGTTGCCCTTTTTTATTTCTTGAGCCACACACGTCTCCATATGGTTTTTTAATACCACTTGATCTATTCCTTTGAGGGCGGCTTGAACGGCTTGAGACTGATGGATGACATCAATGCAATACTCGCCCTTTTCCACCATGGAAATTACGCGGTCCAAATGACCCCGGGCGATTTTGAGGCGATGAAGAACGGTTCTTTCGATGGATTTGTCTCTAGGAACACCCTTCGGCATAAGTTCTCCTTATATCCCCACTAGGGGGATAAAAATATCGTACTATAAAGCTACAGGTTCGTCAAGAGGGAAAAAGTTTAAAATGAGTGGTTTTTACTCGTAGAGAAAACTATCAAATATGACAGCCGGGTCTTTTGTGAGAGAATTTGTGGGTGATATGATTTTGATTTTGGGTACATGAGAAGCAAAAGGTAATCCATCAACTACTTCAGCGTGTTGCCAAATTGTAGTAGGGTTGTACAAATCTACGGTGCGGATGAGTGCGCCATCAATATACAGTTCAGCTTTGCCACCGTTGGGACCTTTGGCTGTAATCCAAGTAACTTTAGTGGAAACTGTACTTAGTTGGGAATCAGTGATTTCGGCTCCTACTAAACTGCTTATAAAGTAACTTCCATCATGTGCACGACTATCAAAGATAGGTATCCAAGAGTTGTAGCTATACAAGGGACCACTAGAATCACAAAATGTACCGCCATCGGGTGACATGCCATCAACTACTATTTCAGTCCCGGTTGAAAGAGGGTTCTTGTTATCCAAGGCCACCACTTTCACCATGTGAGGAGTATTTGTAAGGAGCGGATATGTAAGGGGGACTTGGAATTGTTCCGTGGCTTGGTATAGATCGACGACACCTTTGTCTATATCATCTATAAAAACTCTCATTTTTCCCAAGCTCGGACCTTTGGCCGTATAGATCGTGATGCTGGTAGAAGAGGCACGCATTTTTAACTGAAGTTGTTGGCCGTTGGTACTGGTATAAAAAGGGGCGTCAGCGCGGTAATTTGAATCGTTCTTGAAAAACCATTGGTCAAACTGCAGACAATAATCAACACTGGTTAGTTTTGGAGTTATAGCTTTTGAAGAAATAGAAGTTCGATTGTACATTCCGGCAATAACAAGTACCAATAAAATAACTAAGCCTACTAGCCACCAAACTTGAGAAGATTGTTTATGGGAGCGGGACGATTTTTTCATGCACTACTAAAAGGCTAATTGTTGCACTAAAGTTTGTCAAGGACTAGTCAAAAAGGGAAAAATGTAGTAAGTTCTAAGGGCTCGTTCGTCCCGATTAAATCGGGACGACTACGGCCCTTTGTGCCGCACCCTTCAATATAATACAGATCATGTTACTAACGGATGCGGCCTAAAATACCTGTTTGGCAAAAATAGTATAAACTAGTATAGCCCACCTACGTTTGAGGTTCGTCTTCGGCCATTGGCCGACAAGACGAAACTTCACTTCGGCGGGTCCAAGAGACACTAAATTTTCTCAAATGAATTCAGAAAATAAGTGTCTCTAAGAGAGGATAAAATATGCATATCACTGTGACAGATAGTGAGTTTCAAACTAAAGTAATGGAATCGGACAAACCGGTTCTGGTAGATTTTTGGGCGGTGTGGTGTGGACCATGCCGGATGCAGGATCCAATACTCGAAGAACTGGACAAAGAATTGGGAGACAAAGGAGTCATTGCCAAACTCAATGTAGATGAAAATCCAGCTACCGCCGGAAAATACGGGATCATGTCGATCCCTACCCTAATGCTCTTCCACAAGGGTCAAGTAATGAAACAGTGGATTGGAGTACAATCGAAGGAAGTTTTGAAAGCAGAATTTGATAAATTAGTTAGTTGATTATTCTTCGAACCCCGAAGGGGCTCCTTCGGAGCGAGTGAGAAGTTACAATTTTTTTATTTACTCTTCATTTCTTGCTTGTCCAAGAAATGAAGCAAAGAAGGACAGCCAGTGAAGGTTTACTTGATTTTCTAACTTCGGGTAATCAGGGGGAACCCTCGGTTCATCCACCTGGCGGTGGAGAACCGTTTCCCCACTTTTACCACTCAGTAAGAAAATCTACATAAACACTTCAAATGGCAAATTAAAAGTGATTTACGACGTAATTATTTTAGGTACTGGGCCCGCAGGTTATACGGCGGCGCTTTATACTTCACGGGCGTTTTTGAAGACGCTCATGTTGGCTGGTCCACAAGATGGAGGACAGCTGACAATCACTACTGAAGTTGATAACTATCCAGGGTTTGGGAAAGGTATTTTGGGCCCACAACTTATGGAAGAAATGAAGGCACAAGTGGTGAGATTTGGGACGGAAATCAAGTTGGAACAAGCATCAAGTGTAGCGCGTTTAGCGTCTAGTAAGGGATTTGTAGTTGAGACTTTAGAGAAAAATAAATATGAAGCCAAGACTATAATTGTGGCAACAGGGGCGTCGGCGAAATATTTGGGTCTTCCTTCAGAAACTCGGCTCATGGGCAAAGGTGTATCAGCTTGTGCGACTTGCGACGGATTTTTCTTCAAAGGTAAAGAAGTAGTTGTGATTGGTGGTGGAGATACAGCGATGGAAGAAGCCAATTTTTTGACAAAATTTGCGACTAAAGTGACCATCATTCATCGCCGAGACGAGTTTCGGGCGTCAAAGATCATGCTCGAGCGCTCCCAGAAAAATCCTAAGATCACATTTTTGACAAATAAAATTGTGGAAGAAGTTTTGGGAGAAACATCTGTTTCAGGTGTTAAATTAAAAGATGCCAAAACCGGAGAAGTGAGTGAATTTCCCACTCAAGGATTTTTTCTGGCAATTGGGCACCAGCCAAATACGGAGTTTTTACGAGGAGTAGTGGAGTTAGACGAGAAGGGGTACATAGCCTTATATAAGGCGAATATGACGGATAAGGCGGATATGTTGGTGCCACAAACGCGAACAAGCGTTGAGGGGATATTTGCTGCCGGTGATTGTGTGGATCCCCGTTATCGTCAAGCTGTTGTTGCCGCCGGCATGGGTTGCATGGCTGCAATGGATGCGGAAAAGTGGTTGGAGGAACAAAGTTAAATTAATACCCTGTAAAAAGTTCTGACTTGAGTTTTTCTACGTCTAATCCCATATTAACTAGGAGTTTTTTTATTTCAATAACCATTTGGGCTGGGCCGCAGACATAGAATTCGCATATTTGCCAATTGGGTATCAGTTCTTGAATCATGGTCTCGTCGATTCTCCCTTTTCGCCCTGTCCATCCGCCAGACGGCGGAGTATCAGCTGTGTTAGTCACTGTGTAATGCGCTTGAAAGTGTTTATTTTGAGTTGCGTATTCGTCTAAATCTTTTTTAAATGGGATATCGTCGGCAGTTGAGTTGGAATAAATCAGAGTAATGGGTTTGGGGAGCTGTTTATAAGTCGCATACTTGATCATGGAGTGGAGTGGGGTGATGCCAATTCCACCTGATAACATCACGGCCCCAACTCGCTCGTCTTCATTTAAAATAAATCTGCCGAACGGGCCGGTGAGATGGAACTGGTTACCGTTGGTTAAGGTTTCCGTAGTTTGTTTAAAGCGGCTTGCGCCTACGCGAGTAGCAAACATCAAGTAATCATCTGTGGGAGAAGAAACAAGCGAAAAATTGCGTTTATTGCAGCGCTCATCACAGTCGGCAATATCCAGTTCTATATTGGTGAATTGGCCAGGACTATAAGAAAAGTTGGCTGGTTTGGTATATTTAAATGATGTGACTGATGGTGTTTCGGGTTTGACCTCCAGGATTTCCGACAGCATATATCTAGTATAGTAGATAATTGGTTTTTTGGCTACAAAATTTGATATATTGGAACTCTATGAATTGGATGAAGACTGGCGCGATCTTTTTGGGCTTGGGTTTAATCGGTGTTGGTGGAATTTTGTTTAGCAAATTTTACCAACCAAATGTTTTGGGGGTAGTTTCGCCACTGGTTGATGATACAGAGACGGTCACTGCCAAGCGGATCATCTTCGACCGCAAGACTATCGACAACTTCCCCCCAAATACTTTTTTCCCCAAGACTCTCACCCCAAAATTTAGTGAAAGTTTGGATGTGTCTGCCCAAGCTTATGCGGTGATGGAAAGGCATGGTAGAGAACTGCTTTTTTCCAAAAATCTGACCCAGGAGTTGCCGATTGCCTCGGTAGCCAAAATCATGACTACCTTGGTGGCTTTGGAAAAAAGCCGACTTGACCAAGAACTAAAAGTCAGTTCTGCAGCTGTTAGCATTGGTGAAGCCCAAATGGGACTAACGAGTGGAGAATCAGTCGCGGTGGAAGATTTACTTTACGGTTTGATGTTGCCATCGGGTAATGATGCGGCAGAGACATTGGCCGAGGGTTTGGGTCCGGGTAGATCAGCTTTTATCCAATCCATGAATGAAACCGCCAGATGCTTGGGGATGCTGGATACTTTTTTTTACAATCCCACCGGTCTTGATGGGGAGACGCGGGATAAGACGACTTTTTCCACCCCGCTGGATTTATTAAGTTTGACCAATTATGCCCTGACCAATCCGACGTTTGCTCAAGTCGTGGCAACATATTATAAAGAAATTCCATATCTGGAGGATAAGCACAAAGCGTTTTACTTGTATAACATCTTGCAACTGGAACGGTCTTATCCGGGGATCAAGGGAGTCAAGCCCGGAGTGACTGATTTTGCCGGCGAAACATTGGTATCGTACGCGGAAAACGGAGGTAAACAAATTATCATTATCCTACTCAATACCCAACATTCGCTTGACGATGCAGTGAAGATTTATGATGTGATTTTCAACAAATTGGGAGTGAAAGTAAGCGGGAGGTCATAACGGTACATAGTGATTCGTGGACAAAATTTTCTTGTTCCGCAACTCGATCGGGATAGAGCGCTACTTCTCCATAAAAGTCTCGTCCCTCCTCGAATGCGAACAGCGAAAATTTCATCCACTTCATCACTTTGAAAAATTTACATGTTGACAACTGACAACCAAAAAGAGTTATTTGATTTAGTTAATGAAAGTGATGAAGTGATTGGGCGGGTTAAACGCGGAGATGCACATAAAAATCCAAAACTTATTCATCGGGCAATCGGCATACTGGTTTTTAGTACTGACGGCGAGTTATTTATGCAAAGACGAAGTAGTAGCAAAGATACCGATCCGGGTAAATGGAGCGTTTCGGCTGCCGGCCATGTAAATAGTGGACATACTTATTTGTCTTCCGCCAGGCGAGAACTGAGGGAAGAACTGGGGATCAAGTCAAAACTTACTTTTGTGCAAAAACACATGGTTCGTACGCCGCAGGAAACAGAAATCAACGCGATTTTCAAAACCCAACACAATGGTCCCTTTCGCCTGCATCCGGAGGAGATTTCCGAGGGCCAGTTTTTTTCGTTGCCGCAGCTTGAACAACAAATTTCTGCCGGTCAAATTCAGGTTACTCCGCATTCTCTGGTGACCCTAAAAACCGTTTGTCATATCTTGCTTGATCAAAACATCTCTCCCATTTTGCAAAAGATTTTTTGAATTGCTTCATTTCCTTCTTTTCACCTTTGACAGCAGTCTCCAACTTTCTTTACTATGGATCTAGGAAGCGTTTTTATGAAAAAGTTTTACCTGGATGAGCGAATTAGGGAGAAATTTCAACTGTTTAAAGGATTTCGTTCTCAACAAGAAGACCAAGAGTTGTATGAACATATTTATGAAGCTTGTTTTGCCGAAATCCTAATATTTTTGAAAGATAGCCTTGAGGAGTTTACATTCAAACAATTTCAGCGTGAATTGGCCACAATCGATGACAAAGAAGCTCTCAACTTGACCTATAGTGTTATAATTGAGTATCTTAGAATGGTTACAGATGGAGCCTATAAAATTGATAGAAGACTAGATCACTTGGTAAACAATCTTTTGATACAGTCAATGAAAAATCTATCAAAGAAGTAAAAAATATGGTTGAAGCTCAAGCCCCACCACTCGTAACAGATATGCCAAAACCGCAAAGGATTTTAGGTACAGCGGAAGGGTTATTTCCTGGTGCAAAAGTACAGGATTTTTCAAAATTTATTGCCATACCTGAAGCCTTAGAAGGGCGTAGGCGAGTTGCTCACCTGACGCCAGAGGGGAAACTCGCCATACGAGAGTTGGTACATGAAAGAATTGGTGTTGATAAGTTGGGGTATGCAGATATTGAAGCAGCAAAAAATTTAGTAGGTGAACTCAAAACTCACTATTCAGGCACCAAGTCTAAAAAGCGAACAGAAGAGCAGAAATTTCATGCTCTAGCTGCGCGATCTCTCGAAATGCAAATGCGCCACGCTCAAGAAATTGACACGCGTGAGGCTTTACGTGTGTCAAACAGTCCTTGGCATCAGGTGGTTGATGAGATGCACAGGCAACTCCCGTATACGAAGTTGCACCGCAGTTTTGTTGAGCAAATAGTTGCGCCCGTTGCAAGTAAATTATACAACCAAGTCAAAGAAGCTACTTCTGATCCTCTCATTCAAGATCTGATATTTGATCGTCTTGCACAAACGTTTACTGCTGGATTACCGAAATTTGAAGCTCAGCCCGAGGTTACGGGTGTAGATGAAAAACCAAAAGTGAAAGTGGCGCAGCGTGCTAATAAGTTGGCTATAGTAGCCCTGGGAGGAGAAGTCCCTCAGACTGAATCAACGGTTGGTAGCGTATTAGCTCAGCAAATTAAAACAGCCGTCGGTAAAGCTAAACTCGAAACTGAAGCGTTTTTAGAACAAAAAAGAATTGACGAATTGAAACAACGCCTCGCTGCTGAAGCAACTCCAGATACTATTCAGAGTGATATGAAAAGTGAGATTCACTCATTGGAAAAACAAACTGATAATGCTCAAGCTCGAGCAAATCTCGTCTCACTTCAAGAGGTGGTTGCTGAAGGGGAAAGGGTACAGGAAGTTGTGTTGACTGAAATGAAAAAAATACACTCAGAGTCTGATCTAGCCGCAGCTTTGGTTCGAGTGTATCAAGTGAAGGGAGCAACCGAATTAGAGGGTATAACTCTATTACTCGAAGAAAAGTGGTTACCGGAAAATTTACGGATGAGATATGAGCAAAAAATGAAAATATTGACGCGGGAGAAAGGGGTAGCACGTCAAGGATTTATAGGGAAAGTTTTAAGAGGATTGACTTCTCTTGAGTCAAAGGTAAAAACTGTAGCTGGGAGAGTAAAACCACATCACGTGACTCAAGCTGCAGGACTTTTTTCAAGCGCATACGAAAGATTTTTAGGCTGGAAAGCAAATGATCAGAAACAGACGCGTTTACGCAACCAGGCTTTTGGCGTCGTACAGGCGATTATGACTTTAGGTACTGCAGGACAAGGAGTGCTTCAAAAACTGGCAGAGGGTCCACCTGCGCTAGATATTCTTGCCCCTCATCAAATCCCATTACAAGCCACACTTTCTGGTAACTTTATAGGTGTAACTGCATGGGTTGAAAATGTTCCAACTGATGTAAAGCAGAGCCTAAAAGACGCAATTTTAAATAATTCTGATCCGAATATAAGAGCCGCTGCGGCCTTATTTGATGAACAACATGGATTGGATAAAGTTGAAACAGGTACCAAACTTGCATGGAATCTCGTCACAGGTACTTCAGGAAAATCTATCTTAGGAGATTTTGCTATTGATGATACTGTACCGACTTCAAATGATTTTACCGTGATTGTACCACAAAGCACTGTGACGCCGACTGCAACAGCGGAATTCGTCCATCAACAAATTCCTCTAGCGTTAGTTTCAGAATTTGACCAAGTTCAGAGTACAAAAACAGCTCGAGAGTTTGTGAAAGATATGTCACTCAATTACTTAGTTATCGAACCAATGATAGATTCGGCAACTGACACACGAGTAATAAGGTTTCAATTACCGGATGAATTAAAAAATAAACAAGGAACGCAATATTTACTTGAGTTGTTTGGGCAGCAAAGTCAGACGATATTTGGAGAAGCGTTGCCTGAAGGAGTAGTTGCGACCATTACCTATTTTCCGCAAAATACTGTGGCTGCAGTTGGGCCATTTGTGATGACTCAAGAACCGAGTTTTACAAAATTAGCATATGGTGTATCAACGGGTGATGCATATGCACAAAATCATTATCCTGAGCATATGTTGGCTGAGATATGGATCCAAAATAGTATCAAAAGTGGTGCATTTAGACCAACTGATAGAATCGTGCCTTACCAGTTTGTTGGTTCAGAGCTCGCTTCCGGAGCAGTACGAAATGGAGCGTTGTACTTGGCTGTTGATGATCATGGAAGCTGGAAAATGGCAGAATATCCCAACGTGCCAGACACCGGTAGCATAGTAAATCTAATGTTTTCTTTCAACCAAGTTAATCCAGGAACAGGACAGAGAGAATTTGGCGTGCCCAACAATCTTATAAGCAGTCAAGTTGCGAGAGCTATATTGGAGGGTGCAGATTTTCGAACTGATAGTGCAGGACCTTCACCTATTTTTAGATATGATTCTACAACTGGTCAGAAAGATATTGTTACGATCTCTCCTTTTTTATATATTTACGCACCGCAAATGTTTCGTGAACTAATTCTCAATACTCCATTTGCTGATGGGTCGCTGCCAAATCCAGATACCACTTTTGTGGGAGCAGGGGATTTGGCTTTTGCTTCACGCAATACAGATGTTGGATTATTAGGAAAGGGTGCACTTTCTTCTTTACCTACCACTGGAGCAACGTCCAACGATGTCAAGTCGGTTCGCAATCACACAGGATTTTATATAGGAATTTCAGATGATAGCTTAAAGACTGTAGTTGCGAACCAACAGGTACCCTGATCTGATTGCAGCGGGTTCTTAACAGGTTTTGTCATTGCGAGCGTAGCGAAGCAATCTCATGAGATCGCCACAGGGCCATTGGCCCTTCGCGATGACGATTTTCTATCGGAAATCTGAACAATTACATTTCTCTACTCCTTAACCCCTTTTTAATATTTTTGTGGTATGATGTTGCGGTTAAAAAATTTTGAGAAAGGATGGATTATGAGTGCAAATGCCTTTGCCAATGCTCAAAAGCAACTTGAACTGGCTGCAAAAATACTTCTCGCCCACACAAAAAATGCTCAAGAAAAACAAAAACTTACCCAAAAGTTGGAAACTCTTAAAAACCCCAACCGCATTTTGGATGTGATGCTACCTGTCACCATGGATGATGGTTCAATTCGGATATTCCATGGATTCCGCGTGCAATACAATAACAATTTAGGTCCCTATAAAGGCGGGATTCGTTATCACCAAGATGTGACACTTGACGAAGTCAAAGCTCTAGCTTTTTGGATGACTATCAAATGCGCGGTGGCGCAGATTCCCTACGGAGGAGGTAAAGGTGGAGTAATTGTTGATCCCAAAGAATTGTCAGAGCGTGAATTGGAAAGATTATCCAGAGCTTATGCGCGGGCAATTGCCGATAATATTGGAGCTTACAAAGATGTGCCAGCGCCGGATGTGAATACGAATGCGGCTATTATGGAATGGATGACAGACGAATTACGAATTATGAATGATGAATTACGAATTAAGGTAAAAGAGAATGAATTAAGAGCTACATTTACCGGAAAGCCATTGAATAAAGGTGGGAGTGAGGGAAGGGAAGAGGCAACAGGAAAGGGAGGGTTGTTTGTTTTGTTGGCTGCGCTGGTAAAATTAGGGTCTAGCGGCCAGGGTCTAGGGTCTAGTAATAAAAACCTAAACGCTAGACGCTATACGCTAAACGCTCCTCTTACTGTTGCAGTTCAAGGTTTTGGTAATGTCGGGTTTAACATGGCAAAATTCCTGCATGAACAAGGTTTTAAAGTCGTTGCCGTTTCTGATTCCAAGGGTGGGATTTATGTACCTGAAGGGTTAAATCCGGAGTTGACACTTCAATGTAAACAGAAGAATGGTCCGCCAGCTGGCGGATTGGTCGGTTGCTATTGTGTGGGAACGGTGTGTGACCTCAAAAAAGGCAAAACCATTTCCAATCCCGAACTTTTGGAATTGCCGGTCGATATTTTAGTCCCGGCTGCTTTGGAAAACCAAATTACGGCGCGTAATGCAGGCAGAATTGGCGCTAAATTGATTTTGGAAATGGCCAATGGGCCGATTACTCCAGATGCGGATGCGATTTTATTCAAACGCGGGATTGGGGTCATCCCAGATGTGCTTGCCAACAGCGGAGGTGTCACTGTCTCATATTTTGAGTGGTATCAAAACCTCAAAAATTTACACTGGTCTAAAGAGCAGGTAAATAAAAAACTTAAAAAATATATGGATAAGGCCTTTGATGGTGTGTGGAAGACGCGGGAAAAATACAAAACCGATATGCGCACCGCCGCCTTTTTGTTTGCTTTGGAGAAGATAATTAAGAAAGTTAGTTAATTGGTGAACCGGAATGTTTCGAGGATTTGGTCATATTTTTTCCTGTTTTGCTGATTTGGGTCTTGAGTATAATATTGGATGTACTTCTGTGTCCTTGGGTTATAAAAAAGATAAAATTCTTTTAACACTTTATCCGCGGAGTCATATTTCTGATATTTTGTACTTTCTATCCCATTAAGGTTAACTTTTTCCTTGTTCCAGTTGAGGTATTCATATTTTGGTAAAGGATAGTCGAATACTTTAATAGACAACAAACTAATACTAACTTCTTGAGCATCATCTTTAGCATTATCTAAGCCTAAACCTGCAGATTTTGTCATCGGCGTCCACTCATCTGGATATTTCAGAATATATCCTGCAAGAGTATTTGTATATGTTTTCCAGTTGGCGGTGGGGTCATTCGGAACTGGGGTGGAGACTGTTGGTGGAGCTGAGGGTGGTTTGGGAGTTGTCATTTGCTTAGCGATAGTATATCCAATTACACCCACAATGGTTGCGATCAAAACTGGAAGAATAATTAAAAGCGGGAGTTTGGGAGTTGGTTTGGGTTGATTTGAGTATGGAGAGGGATCGATTGGAGATTCAACCGGTTGAGACAGAGGCTGTTGGTTCATAGATTCATTATATATTATAAAGGAATTTGAATGTGGAGAGGATTTGGTCGAGTGTTTCGTCTTCAGTCGTATTAATCTCAACAACAGTATCTTGTTTAAATAAATAGGCATATCTACGACTATTGTCGGTACTAATAAAATCACTAGATTTATACCATCCGTTCGATTGCAGAACGAAAAATGTGTTTTTTGATGACTTAAGTATTGATGCTATATCGCTTGTTTCTGTAATCCATTTTTGTGGGTCTGTAATTTGCTGTTGATCTTGATATCTGATTACCAGTGTAGGAAATTCTGTTTTGTTTGTCTTAAAAAATTTTAGTTCCTTATCAAGATCTTCAATATATTGCAAGGATGGAGGGTATTTAAAAGAAAAATGCAGTGTTGTGTTGACGTATGTTTTCCAATCGGCGGTGGGGTCATTTGGAACTGGGGTGGAGGTTACTAGTGGAGCTGAGGGTGATTTAGGAGTTGCCGCTTGTTTAGAAATAAAAAATCCAATACCGCCGGCAATGGTTGCAATTAAAATTGGAAGAATAATTAAAAGCGGGAGTTTGGGAGTTGGTTTGGGTTGATTTGAGTATGGAGAGGGATCGATTGGAGATTCAACCGGTTGAGACAGAGGTTGTTGGTTCATAGATTCATTGTATATTATAAAGGAAGCTGAGTGGAGGGTTGGAGCAAAAGGCATTTGGCTTGGGGGTTTTTGTGGCAGTTTAAATTAATTGAATAATAGACTTGATTGCTTTTCTTCTGGGAGCGGATAAAATCTGCATCGCGCAAGACCTGGAGATGATGGGAAATAGTAGGTTGACGAAGATGAAACTGGGCGACGATTTGACCGGCGGTTTGGGGAGAAGTTTGAGCCAGAGAAGCCAAAATCTTGGCCCGGGTTTTATCGGCCAAGATATGCATACAGTTTTGACAATAGGTGATTTTGAGCATGTCTAGTATTGTAACACTTGTTTGCAATATTGCGATATTGTCATTTTAAACTAAATTCTCGGATCTGAAAAGAACTGATTTTAGTTGAAATTTTAGTCGAAAGTAGGCCTTGACAGCCAGAATCAGGCAAGCTACAATACTGTTTACGATTTGTTCGGAGGTCGTATCACTTACTTCATGAGAAATTTACGCATAACTTTAAACTTAAACCAAAGCCGTTTTTGGCGTGCGTAATAGTCTTTTGAAGCTAGTTGAAGCTGACCTCGGGTCAGCTTTTTTTTGTTTTTAGCACTTTATAATCGATAAATAGCTTGGATTTAGACCGGATGGGCCTGTAGCTTAGCTGGTAGAGCGCAGCATTTGCAATGCTGAGGTCACCGGTTCGAATCCGGTCAGGTCCACAAGATTTATAGGTGGACGCTGCATTTGTCCTGCGGAGCAGGAGCTAGCTTCGCTAGACAGTGAAGAGGTAGGCGGTTTCCGCCAAAGGCGGATCAGCCTTTGGCTGACGACTCTCCACCTAGTCCAAAGGACTATCATCCTTTGGATGAAAGGCAGGCAGGCGCCCGGGTCCACCGATTAAACAATTGTTGTATTGTTTTATTGCTTTATTGTTGAGAAAAAAGCCAAATCAGCAATATAACAATGTAGCAATATAACAATAGAGTTTTGCTCCTTGACAATAGAATAGTATTTTAGTGTGTAATTTTTCCATCTTATAATGTGATCCCGAGAGAATCGGGATTGATATAAAATACTACTCATAAGGCCAACAATGGATGCCTAGGCTTGTTTTGCCGAAGAAGGACGCATATGGCGGCGATACTCGTCGGGGAGGAGCCATACTCCTGTGATCCGGCGGTTTCCGAATGGGGAAACCCTCCCGATTTTATCGGGAAACTTGTTGTAAAAGTGCTTCGCACAAGGGGTTCGAAGTTTAAAGATCGAAGCTCGAAGTGCATAAGGATATTTATAAAATAATTCCTTGTAAACTATGAACTTTGAACTAATAACTTCTAACTTCTCGTGCGGAGCATTATAGCGACAAGTAGGTAAGTGGGTGAACTGAAACATCTAAGTAACCCGAGGAAAATAAATCATTTGAGATTCCGTCAGTAGCGGCGAGCGAAAGCGGAAAAGTCTAAACCACGGCGCAAGTCGTGGGGTTGTAGGGCAGACGATATGGGAGTAGAAAAGGTAGCAGAACTGCTCGGAATAGCAGACCACAGAGCGTGAAAGTCGCGTACGCAAAACTTTTTCTACCTCTAGTTTGTTCCTAAGTACCATGGGATACGCAAAAGCCCGTGGGAAGCTAGGGAGGCCACTCTCTAAGACTAAATACAAAACAAGACCGATAGTGAACGAGTACCGTGAGGGAAAGGTGAAAAGCACCCCGGAAGGGGAATGAAATAGTACCTGAAATTGTTGGCTAACAAACAATCGAAGGGCGCAGCCCTTCGAATTTAAAAATCAAAAATCAAAAATCAAAATGAAAAAAGGAGTCGCTACGCGACTATTAAAAGTTTTCCTTATACAATTTTGACTTTTACATTTTACATTTTGAATTCGGAAGGCTGTGCCTGACGATGTGCCTATTGAAGAATGAACCGGTGAGTTAATTGACGTTGCGTTAGCTTAAGCTATTTTAATAGCGAAAGCGCAGTGAAAGCGAGGGTTAATTGCCCGTGTCCCGCTCTGCGGGACGTGTAACGTCCATTAGAGAGTTACAAATCTGTGAGATGACTTGTGGTTAGGGGTAATATGCCTATCGAACCCAGAGATAGCTGGTTCTCCCCGAAATATATTTAGGTATAGCTTTTGGGTATTAACTTCCAGGGGTAGAGCACTGGATGGGGTTGGTTGCGCAAGCAACCGGCTTCAATCAAACTCCGAATACTGGAAAGAAGCCCAAAATGTCAGAGATATACGGCTAAGCGCGTGTCTCGAGAGGAAAACAGTCCAGATTTCCATCTAAGGCCTCTAAATGATTGTTAAGTGGTTAAGGAAGTCCAAAACTTAAAACACCCAGGAGGTTGGCTTAGAAGCAGCCATCCTTTAAAGAAAGCGTAACAGCTCACTGGCCGAAGTTTTGGGCGCCGAAAATGATCGAGGCTCAAACAATCTGCCGAAGATGAAGACTCTTGTCCGTAGGACAAGAATGTCAAAGCTCAAATATCAAATGTCAAATCAAATCCAAAGTTCAAAACTATAATTTTGAATTTTGAAATTTAAGTATTGATTTGTCATTTGGATTTAGTCATTTGTCATTCTCGCCCTGCGGATGAGATTGGTAGGGGAGCGTTCCCATAGCAGTGAAGCCCAGACCGTAAGGTTAGGTGGAGCGATGGGAAGTGAGAATGCCGGTATGAGTAGCGTTTGCAGGTGTGAATCCTGCATGCCGCATGTCCAAGGTTTCCGAAGCAACGTTCGTCGACTTCGGGTAAGTCGGATCTAAGGCGAGTCCGCCAACTGGCGGAGTAGCTCGATGTATATGCCGTTGATAATCGGCAACTTTATGTTCACGATCAAAACACTAAGGGTTAACAAAGAGAGATGAGTCTGGCCTCATACTAATGTTGGGGTCTAAGCTGTGAAGCAGTTCTGATTGGGAAATCCGTCGGAGTGTTTAACTGAGCAGCAAATGCGATTCCGCGAGAGATCAAGGGAGAGTAGAAATCCATTTTTCTTTCAAGAAAAAATTCGTGGTGAGTGAATGTAAATCCGTACCGCAAACCGACACTGGTGGACTGGTAGAGTATACCAAGGCAATCGGGAGAAAGTGGTTCAAGGAACTCGGCAACAAAAACTAGGCGTAAGCTATGCAAGATGCCTTCCCTCGATTATTCGAGGGCGCAGTTAACGATGTTAAGCGACTGTTTAACTAAAACACAGCTCTCTGCAAAGCCGAAAGGCAAAGTATAGGGGGTGACACCTGCCCAATGCTCGTAGGTTAAGCGTGGAGTCTAAGATTATATCAAGGGTTTTACGCAAGCCCGAGTGAATGGCAGCAGTAACTATGATCCTTTGAAAGGAGTTGTAGTTGTAAAATATGGCTATTTGCTGGAACGTCCCATGTATCTGAAACTACTGGATAAATTCAAAATGCAAAAGTCAAAAATCAAAATGACAATGCAAAATTTAAAATTTATTCAGTAAAAATGTTTCAGTGGGGATAATCAGCAGGCAACCTCGATTTTATCGAGAAGTCCTCAGAGACTATACGCCATACTCTTATGTCATTCCCGCGAAAGCGGGAATCTAATTCAAAAAAAGATCCTCGCATGCGCAAGGATGACAAAAAGAGATGATATAGTCCGACCTCATAAGCGATTATGAGAGACGTATCCAATCGTCTTTATAACAATGTGAACTGTTCTATGGTAGCGAAGTTCCTTGTCGGGTAAGTTCCGACCCGCACGAAAGGTAGAACGACTTAACAACTGTCTTGAACCATTACCCGGCGAAATTGAATTGGCTGTGAAGATGCGGCCTACACACACATGGACAAAAAGACCCCGTGGAGCTTTACTGCAACTTGACACTGACGATGCGTTTTTAACTGTCGAGGGTAGGAGGGAGGTTCGACGCAAGTCGGACCAACGATGGAACACCTCTCTTTGGAAACGTTGACTCTAACCGCAATAGCCGCATAAAAATCCGGCTGCGGAACACTGTCTGGTGGGCAGTTTAACTGGGGAGGTTGACTCCAAAATTGTAACGGAGTCGTACAAAGGTTGGCTAAGCGCGGATGGAAATCGCGCGGGTCGTACAAAGGCACAAGCCAGCTTGACTGCGAGACGTACATGTCGAGCAGGGTCGAAAGACGGTCTTAGTGATCCCCGCATGCGCAGTGGTTGCGCGGCGGGCTTAACGGATAAAAGCTACCCCGGGGATAACAGGCTGATCGCATCCGAGCGTCCACAGCGACGATGCGGTTTGGCACCTCGATGTCGGCTCTCTGCAATGTGCAGAGTGGGCCCCTTATCTAGTAATAGGTGAGGTAAATTTAGCTCATAACGGTGGAGCCCTTAATACGCACTTCTTTGCTATAATAGCTGTGTATGGGTAATACCGTGGGAAGTCGAGGAGTTTTAACAAGTAAACAAAAGGAAATAATAATTGGAACTTTATTGGGAGATGGTCATTTGGAGAAAAACGGGAAACATACTCGTTTGCGCGTAGATCATTACAACAAACATAAAAAGTATGTTTTTTGGTTAGCAAAAGAACTGATTCCTTTCTCTTTGAAACCTCGTGCAATTAACGAGACGGATAAAAGAAGCGGAAAAGTATATTCTAGATGGCATATCTCAACCAAAAGTCTTCAGCTATTTGATGAGTTTCGAGCGTTATTTTATAGAGGAAGGATAAAAATAGTTCCTCGTAATCTTGAAGCACTTATTACCCCTTTGTCACTTGCGATTTGGTATATGGATGACGGTTTTCGAAGGAAAGATTCCAAGGGATTTTATCTTTGCACCTCATCGTATACCCAGGAAGAACACAAAGTATTACAAGAAGTATTGTTTAAACGTTTTATGATACTTACGAAGGTTCATCATCAACGTGAGTATTTAAGAATGTTTATACCTTCAGCTTCTGCGAATACTTTTAATGGTTTAATTAAGCCATATGTTCTCCCAGATTTAAATTATAAACTCCTCTGACCCCGTAACGACTTTTCATTAGTCAGTTGATTAATGAAAGATCTTGTTAGTTTTCTATTTTTTAGAAAACTGCTTGATAACACGCTAAACTCCCGATTCAATCGGGATGATGGTATAGTCTAACCCT
This sequence comes from Candidatus Gottesmanbacteria bacterium GW2011_GWC1_43_10, assembly GCA_000995415.1. Classification (GTDB taxonomy): domain Bacteria; phylum Patescibacteriota; class Microgenomatia; order UBA10105; family UBA10105; genus UBA10105. The sequence continues at coordinate 16,193 of LCEX01000015.1, read as the reverse complement.
CATGGAAACATGAGATAAGTTGCATCCTATCCTGGGGGTGGAGAAGCTCCCAAGGGTCCGGCTGTTCGCCGGTTAAAAGGGTACGCGAGCTGGGTTCAGAACGTCGTAATTGTTTATTGCGACCTTCAGTGGTAACATTGAAGTTAAATTTGGCTAATAACGGTGGAACCCTCCTTTCTTGACTGAACGGAAGAGGGTAATACCGTGGGAAGACGAAGTATTGTGGTTGAAAAAACAAGAGCATATATTGCTGGTTTTCTTGATGGAGATGGGTCTATTTTTCTTCAATTAATAAGAAGAAAAGACTATGTATTTGGATTTCAAATACGCGCAAGTTTAGTATTTTATCAAAAGAAATCACAGAAAAAAATTCTTAGATGGTTGATACATAAACTACGCAGCGGTTACATCCGCGACAGAAATGATGGAATGTGTGAATACACGATAGTAGGATTAGGAAATGTAAAGAAAGCCTTAGAGGAAGTAGAACCATACCTTATTCTTAAAAGAAAACAAGCAAAATTAGCTTTGCGAATTATTTCGCGATTAGAAGGAACGACGAGAACATCAGGTTTTCTTCTTCGGATCGCAAAAGAAGTAGATAAGTTTGCAGAGCTTAACTATTCAAAGAAACGTGTTAATGATACAAACACATTAAGAAAATTTTTTCAACAAAATGCTTCTGTCCCCGTATCGACTGATTCCTGATTTTTCAGGATGAGATAGCTAGACCTATAATTTAGGATGCTATCATACGCCAACTCCTTCATGGTGAAGGAAGAAGATATAGTCAGTACTTCTAGAAATAGAAGAATGCAAAGAACAGAAACTTTGCTAGGATAAATATCCTATAATACGAAGACAGTTCGGTCTCTATCCTGTGTGTGCGTTGGATATTTGAGGGGAGTCGCCCGTAGTACGAGAGGACCCGGGTGAACGAATCCCTGGTGTGCCAGTTGTCGGAATTTCCGGCATCGCTGGGTAGCCACATTCGGACGGGATAAGCGCTGAAAGCATCTCAAGCGCCAAGCCCACCCCAAGATGAGATATCCTTATAAACCCCTAGTAGACTACTAGGTTAATAGGCTGGAGGTGAAAGACCCGTAAGGGTTTAAGCTGACCAGTACTAATCGGTTAAGAGTAGATTTTATGCGATCTCGGTCTTTCTGGATCACATTTTAAGATGTCCTGCGAAGCAGGATCTGGCATTGCCAGAGAAAAACACTAAAATTTATATTTTGTCTTTAAACCTTTCGGTCTCTAGAGCCGTGCGGTACCACCGCTTCCCATTCCGAACAGATGGGTGAAACGCATGAGCGCTGACGATAGTTGTCCCGCAAGGGACCGCGAAAATAGGTCGAGGCCGGAGGATTTAAGGACAAAATCATTTGATTGTAAAGGTATAGACAGGAGATGTTAGCACAACTGGTTCGAGGACCAGTAGTTGGTAAGAGTAAGTTTTGCCCACCTCTAAATCCCGGAGCAACAATGTATGATTCGTTTTGGGGATCGCCGAAACCCAGGTTTGGGTCACGACAGCAGCGGTTTTCCAATATTTGATTTTAGTGATACTTTTGACTTTGGTATTGAAGCTGATGAGCATTTCCCCTGAATTGGGGGAGATAGTAAGCGGCTCTGAAATTTGCTCTGCGGCCCGGGTCCGTAGATCCGTACCTTGATTGACCCCGAAAAGGGTCGCAAAAATACTTCCTACCAGGATACTCACAAAAAGAGTCGGCAAAAGGACTGCGTAAATTGACGATAGTGGAATCCGCCAGGTCTTAAAATAAGTCACTTTGGCTTCTTGAGCTTGTTTAAATTCAATTAGCGAATTATGCGGAAACCAGATCCCGCCGCAGGTACTACAGCGTAGTATCGTCAAGTGTGTCGGCACGCTTTCCCGCTGAAATATGCGGAGGGTATTTTTGTCTTTGGGACAAACTAAAAGTTGATAATTGGCAGAAAGTGCAGGTGGATTTTTGGGTAAGACTTCAAGTAATGGTGTCAAATCCCGGGAGTGGATGAAATTGGTTTTACCCTGATCTGACCAGACACCGCCGCAGCGGGTACAATAATCAAGGACGATAGGAGTAGTAGGCTTATCCGATTTTGGCAAAGATGCATCAACCGGCCCGGCAGTTAGTTGGATCGGATGTAGATCATGATTGCATTCTGGACAGAACATAAGCTAGAAGCTTAGAGAGCTTAGTTGCTTGGTTGCTTAGAGGATTAGTTTTCTAAGCCACGAAGTTTCTACGCTACGAAGCCTCTTGTAATTGAATTGTAGTCAAAAATGAGGTAGAATAGCAACTATCGATTGGTTTAGTGCTGACCGATGACTCTTATAAGAAAGGTGGACATGAAAATAAATGATAAAACAAAAATCTCAGACAAAGGCTGAAATTCCTGCAAAGCCGGAAGAGGTTTCATTAAACAAAAGTCAAAGTCTAAACCCAAAATCTGCTAGAGACACAAAATCAGCTGCCAAAGAAACCCCATCAACCAAAACTCCAAAGGAACCTGCAAAATCGCCTGAACCTACTTCAATGGAGGAGCTTTTGGCCCAAACCGGTTACCAACTCAAAGGTTGGCAGCGGGGTACTATCATCAAAGGTGTGGTTTTGGTAGTTTCGCCGCGGCAACTGCTTTTGGATATCGGTGGCAAATCAGAAGCCGTCGTCCACGAAAAAGAATTGCCCTATATCGCGGATTTGACTCACAACCTCAAGGTTGGTGACACAATCAGCGTCCAAGTGGTAAATCCCGAAAATGACCGGGGACAAACCGTAGTTTCGCTTCGGAAAACTGCTTTAAACCAGCGTTGGGAGATCATGGCCGAAAAGAAGAAAAAAGGCGAAGTAGTCGAAGTCGTCATTCGCGAACTCACTCGCGGCGGGTTTTTGGTAGATTATGTCGGACAGAGAGGTTTTATCCCTTTGTCCCAAGTTGATGCGGAACTGACTAAATTGGGCGATAAAGCCACCGGCAGAAGAATTTCAGTTAAGATCATTGAAGTGGACAAAGATGCCAACCGCTTGGTATTTTCCCAAGGGCCGGCCGGGGTCAGCGATAAACAACGAGCTGCCCTGAAACTCGTGACGTTGGGCAATGTATATGTGGCAGAAGTGACTGGGATAGCGCCATTTGGAGCATTTGTCAATGTCAAGATCTCCGACGGAGTATCTATCCCGGGCCTGATCCACATCTCGGAAATTGCCTGGGAAAAGGTGGATAGTCCCCAAACCTACCTCAAAATCGGGCAAAAAGTCGATGTCAAAGCTATTGGTGCCGATCCCAAAATCGGTAAACTGACGTTATCGCTGAAACAGCTTCTGGCTGATCCGTGGCTCGATGTGACCAAGGTCTTCAGTATCGATCAGACTGTCAAAGGTAAAGTCTCCCGGGTTTCCCAATACGGTATATTTGTGTCGCTGCTTCCCGGTATCGATGGGTTGATCCATATTTCCAAGTTGGCTCCGGGAACTGAACCCAAGGCAGGGGAGGAAGTCGAATGCATGATTGAGGATATCAACCCCGATCGGCACAAAATCAGCCTCTCCCTAGTCACCCACGCCAAACCGATCGGATACAGATAATAATTATCCAATAATCCAATTTCCAATTCTTCCTGCAAAGCAGGATCTAGCTTCGCTAGACAAATTATCCAATAAGGTATAATTAGAGTGTGAATAAACAATATGATATACATCAGCGCATATTTAATTTTGTTGTTAGAGGATTGAAAGTTATACGTTATCTTCCAAAAACTATTGAAGCTAGAATAATAATTGACCAATATGTTCGTGCACTTACATCAATTGGTGCAAATGATAATGAAGCAGATGGAGTTTCCTCTAAAAAAGACTTTATTCACTGTTATACAGTTGTCAGGAAAGAACTTAAGGAAGCGCATTATTGGTTGAGAATTATTGCTGAATCATATCCTGACTTAAAACCTCGACTCGAGTTATTTCTTCAAGAAAATGGTGAACTGATAAAAATAATCAGCACAATTATAAAAAATGCGGCCTAACCATTATTGGATAATTGGATTATTTGTTGATTGGAGAATTGGATAATTATGAAGACAAGGTCTTCATTTGTTTGTCAGCAGTGTGGCAACGAAAGCGGGGCCTGGTTTGGTAAATGCCCGAGTTGCGGCGCCTGGAATTCATTGGTTGAGACAGTTCGCGTCACCGGCAAAACGATTTTTAGCGCCAAATCAACTACTTCTTCAGTCAAACCCCTCCCCCTTGCTCAAATCAAAAGTGTCCGGCGTGAACGGATCTCGACGGAAATGGTCGAGTTTGACCGTGTGTTAGGAGGAGGTATCGTACCGGGAGTAGTGATTTTGATCGCCGGTGATCCGGGAGTCGGGAAGTCGACCTTACTACTGTCTTTGGTCGGGAAAATCGGCGGATGGTATGTGACGGGTGAGGAATCAGCGGAGCAAGTAAAAATGCGAGCGGAGCGGTTGGGGATTTCAAAAAATGATCTCTATATCTTGCCAGAAACAAATATTGAGTCAATTTTGTCTGCAGTGGAGACAGCTTCAGTCAAGCCGCAGATTATGGTGATTGACTCAATCCAAACCATGACTTCGGAGTCACTTGAGGGGATCGCCGGAAGTGTGGGCCAAATCCGCCAGTCGACTCAATTACTACTCAATTTAGCCAAATCACAGCAGGTAGCGATATTTATCGTGGGGCACGTGACCAAGGAAGGGACCATAGCCGGACCCAAACTGCTCGAGCATATGGTGGACGTTGTTTGTTACTTTGAAGGCGAGCGCTATTATCAGGGCCGGATTTTGCGGACACTCAAAAACCGGTTTGGGCCGACAGATGAAGTAGGGATTTTTGAAATGAATGACTCCGGACTAACTGAAATATCCAATCCATCCAAGATATTTCTTGAAGGTAGGGTAAAAAATGTCTCCGGAAGCACTGTGGGAGTGACTCTTGAGGGAACACGACCATTGCTGGTCGAAATCCAATCACTCGTAGTACCGACGCAGCTAGCTATGCCGCGGCGCGTAGTCAACGGCATTGATTACAACCGGTTGCAGGTGATTTTGGCTATATTACAAAAGCGATTAAATCTGCCTTTTGGCAATTTTGACGTGTTTGTGAATGTATCCGGAGGCCTAAAACTTAAAGAACCGGCGACAGATTTGCCGGTAGCTTTGTCACTCATCTCTGCCTTCAAAAATAAACCCCTGCCAAATGATCTGGCGAGCTTCGGTGAACTAGGATTGCTTGGAGAGTTGCGCCGCGTTCAAGGGGAAGACAAACGCACAAAAGAAGCTAAAAGGTTGGGGTTTACCAGTGTATTGTCTCCAGAGCAAAAAAATCTGCAACAAGTTTGTAACCCGCTTTGGGCAACCTAATATCTGTCTATAGCACGTTTTAATGCGTTTGCTACTGATGGAGAATTAAATGTGATACCGAAAGCTTTTCCACTTACATCAATTTCCTGAAGTATTCCAATTGCGTTACCATCACTTCCTAGGACTGGAGAGCCGCTAGTGCCTGGAATCAATAAACCATGTTCATGTGTTTCTTTTAATACAAATTCTGACATAGAAATATTCCTACGCAAAATTTTTACCGCAACTCTATAAAGACAATTTCCTTCTTCATCGGTTGTGATGATAGTTCCATCATCTGGACTTTGGTATCCTGATCCGTATATTATATTTACTCCATTGTCAGGTAAGTTGGACGCGCGGGAAAGAACTATGTCCAAAACGTCTGATTTGATAAAATCTGAGTCGGGGAAAAAACCATGATGTGATGCACTCACTAGCCTGCCGGAAGCTGCAAAAAATGTTCTGACTCGGCCTATTTCTCCCATTTGGTGGTATATATTGATGCCCGCAGAAACTCTGACTCGTTTGATATTATATTGAGCCTGTAACTGTTCAAGTTTTGTAGGTCCTTGAGCGAATTCTAGTGGTCCAAACATATCTTATAGTATACCATATTGACCTAGCGATTAATGGGGTCAAAACGGCAGTTTAAGCATTTTTAACAACCGCATCCAGTATACCTCTCAAAGAGCAAACTTAAATGGCAACTTAAATGGCATTTGACAAACATTTAACTTTTAGGTATACTAAATGTATATGAACGTCATTTTAACTGTGTCTTCTCAAGGTCAAGTAGTGATTCCGGTGAAAGTACGGAAAATATTGGGACTCAAATCGGGAAGTAAGGTGACTCTGTCTGTGTCACAAGCAAGGGGTAGTCCGAGTGTCATCCTTGAGCCGCAGCCGGAAAGTTGGGTCAAATACGCTTCAGGACGAGGCAAAGGTATTTGGGGGATTGGGGAAGACTATATTGAAAAAGAGCGTGGGAATTGGGACAAAACATGAAAATCACTCTTGATTCCATGCTTTTTATCTATCTTTTTGAAGCTGATGAGCGTTATTTAAGTCAAGTAAATACATTGTTTGAGCGGGTTGAAAAAGGCGAAGATGAGGCTATTATATCGATGATTACTCCGCTGGAAGTACTTTCAGCTCCGAAACTTGAAGGCTCCGCGCATTTGGCTGCATTTGAGAACTTTTTCCAAAAAACTCCACATTTAATCCTGGTGCCGGTAAATTGGGAAGTGATGCAAGAAGCTGCTAAACTGCGGCGAAAATATCAACATTTGAGAACTCCTGACAGTATCCAGATCGCGACAGCTTTAGTGGGTGGAAGCGAACGTTTTGTCACGGGTGACGTGGGTCTCAGTCAACTCTCACCACCTCCGCTGCCTATTTCGCAGCTTGAAAAAAATTAGGGGTTTACGACTGTGGTTTCTCCAGCCAGCTATAGTAGTTTAGATAAAATGCATCGGGACATTATTTAAAGTGTGACTTGCGGGAACGCAAAATTGGTTATTGGACAGTAAATTTATGCGATCCCCATTAAACTTTCTTCATCTCTAACGTATGCCAAGAGCAGCAGTTGAAGTACACCTCGGGCTTCAACGTTTAGTATAGATTTGATTTTTAATTTGCACCTGTTCTTGATGGCTGTCGTCATGAAAGACTAGCAGGTGGCGGAAGGGAAAGAATGATTTTTGGGGAATACTGATACCTTCCGCATTTACTTGGAAATTGTAACTGGTAATATCTGCATAATTTATTGACGGAAAACAATGTGGATCATTCGCGATACACCTCATATTCATCAGTAAACGAACTGCTGCTTGGGACCTTCTCATGCCTTTATGACAGCAAATTGCCAAAGGTTGGCCTTTTGGAACAAGACGATTGAGGACATTTTCGAGTCCAAAAAGTGCAAAGGCTCCATAGTCAAGTTTTTCACATCGCATAGTAGAGTTTACTTAGTGCATTCTTAATTCTGTTCTCATAGGAAACGTGTAATCACGTGTGCCAGTGTTTGTAGTGAGGGTAAAATTTACTCCTAAAGCTATTTTGCCGTCTTTGCCTCTATTTTCAACTGGAATTAACTCTTCTGCTGTAGGTGGCGACCAGGAATTATATCTGAATGTTAAGTTTCCTTCACTTATGATGTCTTTTCCTGCGAATTCTGCAGGGTTAATGCCTACTGATCGAGGGAGAATAACCTTAGCACCTGGTAATCCGTCAGCAATGGCTATTCCCCCAGAAAAAGCATTAACCGCAGCATCCGGCGCACCTCCATCTAAATGTCTTAATCCGGTAAATGGATTTGCTAAGTATGTAATACCTTGAACCAATCTTTGCCAGTCCGCAGTCAGTTTACCCATGGCAGAAGGATTAATTTCTCTTAGCAGGTCGTCAGGTGTAGTGAAAAATCTTGAACCAAAAGCAATAAATGGCACTTTAGGTACGATAAATCTACCCTCAATACCCAATGAAGCTGTACACGGAATACCTAATGCACTAGCCGCTTCCATTATTCTAACTATGTCTTTTGCTTTTTCGTGATACATAAAAAAACCTCCTGGTTTTCTTCAGGAGGTTCGAGCTTGATACTTTTTGCTTCGGCTTAACCGAGCACGCTACGAACCTCCGCAGTAAATCGGAGGTTAGACCAAATAATATATTGATGTGTAGCGCGTGACATAAGGTTATATATAGATATGCGTAAATTATAAAGAAGATTCCCCAGACTTGTCAAGCAGGGAAATGATTTGGTGTTTGGATTGTCATATAGGCCCAAACCATCGATTTGATATATAATATCCGGAATATGCCAGAAAAACTAATGAGGTTAAGTCGATATAATCCATTCGCAAGGGAGATTTTGGCTGTCAGAAGAGCAAGACTTGAAAGACGAGGATCTCCATGGGGAGAACCGTTTATACCGAGAAGTAAGTTGTATGTTGTTGATTCGGGTAGTTTTCTCGAGTCTTCACTTCGGATTGCCCAAGTTCGGAAAGAGTTATTGCAGGCTGGAATTTTTCCAGATGCGCTTTTTCCGAAAGAGTATATGCACGGTTTGCCTGGAATTGCTGACATAATGTGGACAGAAGAAACAGATTCAAGTTTTGCTTTGGTAGATGAAATTGGAGATACCGCTTATCAAATAGCAAAACTAGCGATTGCTGATAGGGCAACTACCGAAGCTTTGATTAAAGCCCGAGAAAGACAAGATTCGGGAGAACAAATGGATATTATTGCTAGGCGTTTTCAATCAACAGAACTAGATTGGTTAGTGGATCTTGTCGGGAAACAGAAGATTTCTCTTTTAGCTCGTTCCTTGATCTCTGCTATGGATAGTCGGAGTGAACGAGGGGCAAGTCCTGTGGTTCAAGATATCCCACATATCTGGAGAAAATTATTTACTGGAGCGGAAAGAGGCGAGCGGATGGGAGAATATAGGGAATTACTGCTGGCCGCGTGGGCAGTGATGGAGGATGGAACCGGAAAATATTTGGGGGATGCAGATTTTGTAAACGGCGTTTTGTATCTAAAACAGTGTTGTGATGAAGTGGTTTTGCCTTATATAGAAAACACAAAAGCAGGTAAGTTGGAGATTATTTATACAGAGGAGGATGAGCCAGGTTTCTATTTTGGACTACGAAAAGTGATTGATGCATTGTGCGGAATTGTGCCGCATAAATCCTTACGCCGGTATTCAATCATCAAGTTGGCTTTACAAAAGCAATTGTTGCGTCAGGAAGTTGGCGCAAATATCAGAAATTTACATAATCCCAATATAGACGCACGGGCGGCCACAAAAGTATTGGTCCAACTTTATCTCCCTTATCTTTATAATCCCGTGTTTGCAAAAAAGACAAAGATAGAAACCAGCTGATGGTTTTTAGATTTATGGTACTACTGGAGCTTTAAATAAGAGGCCGACACCGTAGCTGACGAGAGCCGAAATGATGCCGATGAGCATGAGTTGTGTGCCTGATCGGTACCAGCGGCCGACGGTGACGCGGGCTTTATAAGCTCCGACTCCAAAGAGCGTGGCGGTAAGAGCTGTACTTGCACGGAAAGTTTTTCAAAAAGAGGACTTAAAATACCTGCCGCAGGTATTGACCCAGTTATGCTTACCTTATTTACTTCAAGCGGTGATATTTGACGGAAAAAAGGTGGTTTTGCGGTAATTTAAAAGGTTAAATTCGAAACAGTGTGCCAACAAAATAGGCAACAAGTGCTGCTATCCCGCCCAAAATGAGGGTTTCGGAAATGGAACGCGTTAGGCCTTGTTTGGATACCCGCCAGCGCAGAGTGCCCAGCAAAATAAGCGCAACCACAGTTGATAGCACCGAATAGATAAATAAGTTGCCATTTCCCCGAGCCAATATATAAGGCATTAAAGGTATCAAACCAAAGCCGACAAAAGAAATAAAAGTCGCAAGCGCCATATACCAGGGATTATCTTTTTCCGGGTTTTGCAGTTCCAACTCCTGATTCATCATAAATTCCAGCCAGTAGCTCTCATTAGTTGCGTAAATATTAACTAGTTCTTGGGCTTGGGACTCATTAAACCCTTTTCTTTTTAAAATCTCCACACTTTCAGCCTTTTCTGATTTTGAATTGTGTTTGATTTCGGTGAGTTCTTTGGCTTTGAAATTACGATAAACATCTTTTTCAGCGCGTGTTGACAGGAAATTACCCAATGACATGGATACGCCATCAGCAAATAGGTTGGCAAAGCCAAAAAGAAGGACTGTCAAAACCGGCAAACTACCCCCAAGTTGGGCCTGGGCTCCGGCAAATCCGGCAACGACGGCAAAGGTAGTCACAATGCCGTCATTTCCGCCGTAGACGATTTCCTTAAGATACGTCGAAAAGGGATTCATATTGTGTTCCTCAGCCAAATGTTTATCGAGATCAAAAGACATATGAGTATTGTACACTTTTAATAAGCAAAAGAAATATTTTCAGTGTATCATTTAATAAGATGAAAAAATTTGTAGGACTATTGATTATTGGTATAGGAATATCAATTTTGGGAATCGGAGCAATTGAAGTCTTCTTTGTTTTAGGATTTATTGGTTTAATTATTCCGATATTTATATCCATACCTATCATTTATTTGGGAAAAAAAATATATGGCAGTGAAGTAACAGCTGTCTCTCAAACGCATCGTACTTTTTCTTATATTGCGCTTATCATAGTTACGCTGATTTTTTTCTATGTGATCTACATGAAATTAAGTACCGCTTTTTATTGAAAATAGCGTGGTTTACTGCAATCCGCTTAAGGGCTAAGCCTTGATGTTAGACTCAGCCTTGTTATCATCTCTTTTCCCACCCAAATTTTAGAGCCTGTTTGAAAAGTCCATATTTGGCTATAATTGCCCACATTCGGCTACAAAACCACTCACCGTTCGTCACTGTATCACCTTGGATACAGCTCCTCACGCTTCATGGTTTTCGCTCGAATCTGGACAATTCTATCTCAAAAGAGACTTTCCAAACAGGCTCTTACTTTTTCACAACTTATTACAACATTAATGAGAGATACTGTGGTTCGTTTGGGGATAAGGAAAGTAATGCACAAGTTATCCACAAGAGAAGTTTATAAGTAAAATAGGTTGTCATGACAGCATTAATCTTCATATAAAAACTATAAGTCTAGCGTTTTAGAAAAGGAAAAAATCTATAGGTCTTGACAAAGACTTTACGACCATGTTAAAACCTAAATAGGTGAAAAAAATGATTAAACTCAAAGAATTTTTAGCCAGATTTTGGCAGAAGCCAGAATTGACACCGGAAGAGCAAGAACGGGCAGATTTGAGTCAGGAAGTACGCCAACAACTATTGCAGCTTAAGAAAAAAGGTTTATCGATCCCGGTGTTCACGTTGTGAGTTGAGGAATCTCATTTATCAGTTTTCTGTTCCTCTGTTTAAACCGACAAACTGACAACTGATTAACCAATATCCGAAAACTGAAAACCGAGAACCGATAACTGAAATAAACCCTTTACGTGTGGAAAAAAAAGGAGGATCTTAATTCGTTCTTAATCTCTGACAGAGTAAAATAAACTAAAAAGAGCATCACTATCGCTAGCTGGTTTGAAGCGGCTACGAGTAGTAATGCCCTTTACGTGTGGTACCATGGCCCTAGGACAGAGTAAGGGTTTTGGTATCCTTGTGTTTGTTTGTAACAGAAGTAGTCTTACACTGTCAAGTCAAAAAAATGAGGCTAAGAAGGCCTAAAAATTTTGTTGCAAAGCCTTTTTTTCATAAGTCAAAACTACCCAATCTATCAAGCTAAATTTATTTATCCACTGTTATTTTTTCACACCCATTTGGAAAAAGTTGGTATGGATACCGGGTGTGTTTTTTTATGATTACTAACAAATTATTGAATAGCTACACATTCCAAATTTGCAAATTTGGCAAGAAGGATTATAATAGGTGGCCATGATGCGACGGGAGGGAATAATTTTTGCTCCGCCCCGTCTGCAAACAAAATCAAAACGGCAGGGATTTAAAGATCTGGATGGGGATTCGGGTGTAGGGCAGGCGCTCGAATTCCCTTCCAAGTCTTTAAACTCCAGATCCGCGCGTTGGCCCCGACTTATCTTCATCCCAATTTTAATTCTGTTTCTTTTAGGCGCTAGTTTCATTTATTTTTATAGCCCGGTGGTGACTGCTGAAGTCACATATCACTGGCAAAAATTTTTCCCAACTCCGGCGACTTCTCCCGGTCAGTTTGGCCAAATCCTAGATCAGCAAGTAGTCACGCCTTTACCACCGCCGGATCCCAATTTTTCACTAGTCATTCCCAAAATCTCGGCCCGCAGCAAAATACTGGCAAATATTGATCCGCAAAACAAAACTGAATACTTGACTGCCTTAGCCGAAGGAGTAGCTCACGCCAAAGGCAGCGGATTTCCCGGAGAGGGCGGTAATATTTATTTATTTGCCCATTCGACAGACACGCCGTTTAAGGCCATCCGCTATAACGCGGTGTTTTATTTACTCAGTGAATTAGTGAGTGGTGATCGGGTAGAGGTCTATTTTGGAGGCGTCAAGCATCGCTACACGGTCACGGAGAAGAAGATAGTTGAACCCACCGATACTTCATATTTAGTTTCGACCAATTCGGAAAATAAAGAAATGCTTATCCTGCAAACCTGTTGGCCACCGGGAACGACCCTTAAGAGACTGCTTATTTTTGCAGAGAAGACTTAAAAGCCTAAAAAGTTTATTTTTCGTGAAATCTTACGGGACTGTCTTTGAGTATTTGTTTCATTAAGTCTTTTGTAACACTTCTTTCGGATCTGTCATCTCCTCCAACTTTCAATGACCAAGAATCGCCATACAAACGGACTTCCCACACATAAGGGTTTGTAAATCTTCCATACTGAATTTTTCCAGCATCTAGTGGAGGGCCTTCTATTAACCCTCTTTCATAAAGCCTGTCCCACAAATAAGTATGATCCATGCCTTTTCCAAACCCAACAATATTTCCTCCTCGTACGAATACATACAATGCACTGTCTTCAAGTAAAAATAAGTTTTCCGGTACGAAGAGTTCAGCAAAGAAAAATGGATCTGGCTTTTTTTGTTCTTTCATGCTCGTTAGAATAACAAACCCTATGAAAAATTAACCTTGATATGTTAAAATATGCCGTAATGAAGACCAAAAAGACCGTCACGACATTACAGCCGTTGGTTAAACTTGGGTTGTCCCACGACGAGGTCGCTTGTTATATTGAGCTGGTTCACCGAGGTTCGCTTAGAGCTAGTGAGCTGGCTCAGGCTGTCAACATCTTCCCCAACGCGGTTTACCGGATAATTGACAGACTCAAGCAAAAAGGTTTTGTGGTAGTGCTTGATACTCATCCGGTCACATTCCAAGCCATCCCGCCTCAAGTTGCTATAAATGCTTTTGTCCAAAGGCAAGCGCAAGCGTTGGAAGAGGTGAAAACTCTTTCCATTCAAGCATTTGCAAGAAAAACATCTAGTCCACCGGAAACCAGGATCGATATGATTTCTGGAAGGCGGGCGATGTTTAAAGCGTACGTTGATTTTCTTAAACAAACGAAAGAAGAAGTGCTCATCATTTCAGTAGGTGAGTCAGTACCCGATGAGTTGAAACTTGCCAACCGTGATGCGCTTGAACGGGGAGTCAGTATCAAATTTATACCGCACCGGTATGATGAGGGAAATGCCCAGCTTTTGCGAAGTTGGGTGCGGATGGGTATTGAAGTCCGTCATTTTTCGGATAGCGGTTTTCACCTCGTTGTCTTTGATAAGAAACATGCTATCCTTGCTGCCAACAATCCAGACAATATTGCTGAGCGAACCAGTCTGGTTATTTACAGCGGGGGTTTATCCCAGGCTCTTCGTGACTACTTTTACGCTACCTGGGAGAATGCGGCGATGATTGATAGTTGAGCCAACTCAAGGCGTTGGTTGCGCGAGACTGGGATAGATTTGGTCAAGATGTATACTAGTGAAGATATTGACAGCCAAAAACAGTAGAAACAGAAGCGTCAACATAATTTTGCGATATTTGGGTAGCTGCCAGAGAGCCAGAACCAAAACCAGCAATAATCCCAGACTCATTTGCCAGCGATAATGGAGAGATTGGGGTAAAAACAGCAAGCTAAAGCGAACTGCGGACGATCCCAGAAGCAAAAATAGCGGCAGGAATTTAAAGAGCGAAAAAGCTTGCCAGATATCATAAAGAATTACAGCGATTAATACTGTTAAATAGGGAAATAACGGATACATATACCACCCCCAAAAGCCCTGGCCAGAACCCATGGGTTCGGCACCAGTGGTAGCCAAAGCCAAATAAATGATATAGGTAAAGGGAATAGTCAACAAACCAATTCTCTTCCAATTCTCTGTTTTGGTTTTCAAAGTCAACAGCCAATAGGGGCTCGTGAAAAAAAGCAGATAGCCCAGGAGGAGTGTGCCGTCTACAAACAAGTGTTCGCTGCCAATGAGCGGCCGGGAAAGAATAGTAAGTATGAGTTGAGGCAGTCCGCCCTGAAGCCCGATCCGGCGTTGTTCGGCCACCAGCGAGCTAAACAGCGGCCAATTATAATACCAGCCGATTGCGGGATAAATCAAATTCAGTCCGAAAGCGGTTAAGCCAAACCGCCATAATTTCTGCCACTCTCGCTGGTAGGCAAAAAGGCAACCGAGAGCCACTGCCAACGCTATCCCACTTTGTTTGGTCAAAGCTGCCAGTCCGGCAAGTATACCTAAAAGCCAAGGTTGATAACTAGAGGAGTGTTTTGATTTAGATTCGTGAACAAAGACAAGTGTAGCGACAAGGAAAATCGGTGTCAGCAGATTTTCGGTCACAGACAGACGGTTGCTTAAAACGACGATCGGAGTCAGAGCATAGAATAAAGCTGCCAAAAGTCCGATTGCCGGACGAAACACTTTTTTGCCGACTAAACCAATAAGATAAATGGTGATCAGAGAAAAAATGATCGGCAACAGTCGGATGACTGAAAGTCGCACTTGGTCCAGGTTTTTGACCCCGGTCAAAACAAGTAAGACGCCGTTAAGTAAGATATAGACTGGTGGTTTTTCAAGCATCGGACTCACCAAACGCCATTTAGTATCCCAAGCTAGATATGTTTCAAATGTCGGGTAACTTGATAAGTATGACCAGCTTTTGGGTGTACCTTCTCGTAGCCAAGTTAACCCGGCCCAGGCATAATGGATCTCATCATCTGCTTCGCGCCACGGTGGCACTTGGTCGTAGTTATTAAGACGCAAAACTAAACCCAGTCCGGAAATGAGAACTAAAAGTATCCAATATTTTGATTTGTTCATATTTGCGGCTGCGCCATGACCGGATAAATTTGGTTTAAGTCTACCACGGTATAAATATTTACGACAATTACTAGGAGAAAAAAAACTAAAAATATGACTTGACGAATTTTGGGTTTAAGGACAAAAGCGGATAATAGGAAAATTAAGCCGCCAGCCAAAATCTGCGGCCACAACAGTTGGTATTTTGTGGAAAATTGGAGAAGAAATCTGAGGGTGGAAGACCCTAAAATCAAATAGAACACAAGTAGAGTCAAAAATTGTGGCGCTTGAAACTGACTAACCAAAACAGAGGCTAAAAGAATCATTAGGAAAGGAAATACAGGATAGACATGCCAGCCGTAAAAAGAAAAACCCGCTCCACTGGCAGCCAAAGCCAGCAACAGGACAAAAATTAAGGGAAAAGCCAAAATGTCTTCAACCAAAAATTTACGCTGCGTTTTTAGCCACAACGGTCCGGAAAATAATAGCAGATATCCTAAAAGCATGGCGCCGTCCAAAAATACGTGCTCTTTACGGGCAATTGTAGGACTAAGAAAAATAGTTTGTGTCAGTTGGGGTAGGCCTTCTTTGATGAAAGCCGCCAATAATTCCTGTTGAGTGGTGATAAATAAATGCCAACTAAATGCATATCCAATGGCCCAGTGTATTCCAATGGCAAATATTGAGAAAAGGCCAGTAATGATCGTCCCGCGCCAGTTCCGACGCAGAATAAACAGCAGTATTAAAGTCAAACCCAGGCTGATGCCGGCTTGTTTGGTAAGGATGGCCAAGGCAGCTCCTAGGCCTACGAGAAACGGTTGAAGGGTCACTCCAGCGCGGCTTTTAAATTGGGTGAGAAACAGGCACAAAGTCCCAAGTACGATTGGTGTCAACAAGTTTTCCGTCAATGACATGCGGTTGGCCATCACCATCGTGGGGGTGGTAGCGTAAAGTAAAGCGGCTATGATCCCGACAGGTCTCGAAAAAACTTTAGTTGCTAAAATTCC
>LCEX01000014.1 GCA_000995415.1 Candidatus Gottesmanbacteria bacterium GW2011_GWC1_43_10 | reverse complement strand
GTAGAATGGATTATTTACGGAACTGTGGATTAAAGTAACATTGGTTGTAACTAAATGACTTATGAATGGAAGATGTAGGAAATAAAAGTTTATGGAATCTTGGCTATTTTTTATGTTTAAATGCGCAATACGGGTCGTGTATTTCGTAGAGTTTGAATAGTAAATCAATATAACCTTCTATCGACGCACCAGGAGTTCTAACTATGAAATGTGCATTTTCTGTCAGAATTGAATATTTATCACAGCTTGAAGCGTTCTGTATCATTTGAGCAATAAACTCAGCTTTCCATTCATCAAAAGTTTGTGGATTCGGTTCACCGGGAATCCCGTCTTCTTTGAAGAGTTTATAAGGTATGTTTTCAATCATATGTATATTCCAGCACTATATTCGAAAGCGTATTTTATGCTTGATGCTATTTCTGACGTCTAGTTGTCAGGATGACGGAAAAGGCTTATAATTTGCGGTTATGGATGAATTAGCTCTGTCATTTGCACAAGAGGCACTCAAGCGTGCCTTCAATGATTGGGAAAAAATCATTAGGCGCAAAGAAAATGCATTGATTGTTTATCCTCCGCGTATGGATAGGCACTATCAAGTGCCGCGATTTATTCACATTTATCATGCGCAATACTCGTTGATTCAAGTGAATTTAGAGTCTACACGGATAGAAGATGGGGTCGAGTGGAACGAGTGGGTTGCGAAGAATGGTTATTTAAACAAAAATCATAACTGCGTTTTTTTGATTTTGGATGCAGAATGTTTGTTTTCCGAACGACGACATTTACTCGGTAGTTTTGTTGAGTTTTACCATAAGTACCATACGCCCTTTTTACTTTTTAGCGAGAAATATCCTTACACAGCTATACCTGCGGCGTTTATGCAGAACCTTTTTTGGTATCCGTTGTATCAGAAATCTGACATTTTTTCATTTGTTTCTTATTTAGAAAAAAAATTTGGGGTAAAGTTGACCTCCGATATAAAACAAAAAATTTGGCAAGAGTGTGGGGGATTGCCCTGGTTTGTCAAACAAGTGGTACGGTTTATCGCTGCCAAGCGGGAGGGTGATCCATTTGATCATGAAGAGTTATGGTGGAAAGTCAAGGAGTTTTTTTATAGTTTTGATCCTCTAGAACAAAAAATCCTTGAAGAAGTCGCCGTGGGAAAACAAGTGAACGCTTCGCCACAACTTACTTGTCTCCAAAAAACCGCAGTTGTGGATAGTCGCGGGGAAATCACATTGTCACTTGTAAGTAAATATTTAAAAAAAATTACAGGTAGCAGAACCCAACTTCACTTTGAGGAAAACCAGATATTTTTAGCAGATCTGGGGATAGATTTTTATTTTACAAAAGGAGAAAAACAAGTACTCAAGTTACTTATTACTCAAAAACCCATGCTTACGACTCGAACGCAAATAGCCGAAGCTCTGTGGAATCATACAAATGAGGATTACACAGATTGGGCTCTG
Organism: Candidatus Gottesmanbacteria bacterium GW2011_GWC1_43_10; assembly: GCA_000995415.1. Taxonomy (GTDB): domain Bacteria; phylum Patescibacteriota; class Microgenomatia; order UBA10105; family UBA10105; genus UBA10105. The sequence goes on along the minus strand of LCEX01000014.1, from coordinate 38,373 downwards.
GATCAGGCTATCAAGCGATTGCGTAGCAAGCTTGTCCGTTTGGGTTTGACAGCCAACTATATCAAAACTGCCAAAGGCAAGGGGTATTATGTTGCCTGTTGAAACAGAACTAGGTCGTCTTGATTTAACCGATAAATACCTTCACTATCCGTATTTGAATCCATTGCCGATAAGAAATGTTGATGTTTTTTGGCGAAACGGACAAGCAGAAACCATATATAAGTTTGGATCTTTTCCTGAAGTACTTTATACTCTCTTTCCGCATTTAGCAGGCACTGGAGTGGCTGAAACAATTCATACTATAGCTACCGCAGTACGACCTGTGGTAAAGATCACTCCGTCAGTCGAGTTTGAGTATGGAGAGGCGCCGTTTCTCATCGCCGGCAGTATTGGGAAAATGATAGCTGCAAGTCGCAGGCCGTATGGGTTTTTTACTCCGCGCAAAATATTTGGCGTACTTGCGAGAGTTTATCCCCAGGTGGTTGAATTTGAGTGTTTGGCCCAAAAAGCAATTGATGTTGATTTTAGGTTTTCGTTACAAACGGGATATACACCCGCAGTTCTTGAAGAAATTGTTTTAAGTGTCATCAAATACAGACGGTTACCTGTTGTTTCCACAGCTATAGTTAATCATTTTGGTTCGCACGAAAGCCTTGATGTAACCATAGGAGATTGGGTAAAACTTGACTTAGGAACGTTACCACCATTTGAACTAAAAACCCAGAAAGATAACACGCGCATGAGTTTTCCAAACAGTTCAAAAGATCAGTTTGCTGTAGCATTTTTCGATCCGTATGAAGAATACAAAGAACATATGGGAGTTAAAAGAGCTGAAGGAGTTGTAAGCGCAAGTGAGTTTGGAAGGGTGCAGCTAGAGTGTGAAGATGTTTCTTTGGGTATTGACATGGCTGATTTGCCGCAAGCAGTAGTGGTTGGTTTGAGAGCAAGTTTAAATCGCATTTTTTATCCTCCTAAATCTCTCTGGTTTCTTGACGGTGGGCATCCATTGTGGCCATATCTTGAACTACCTGAAAACTGGAAACGTTTTAGAAGCAATTCTGAGAACCGCGAAAAAATGTTTATAGTTCATCAAGGCCAAATCACCAAGGGCTTTCTTTTGAATATTTTGTGTGATCCAAAAAGTTTACGTTTGCTTAAACAATCTCATGTTTTAGACCAAGTGTTACTAGGTGATTGGTTGCCCAAACAACGTATTGAGGAATTTTTGCAAACTGTACGTCTGGGTTATTCTGACTTGTTTAAGTCGGGTAAGCTAACTGCATCAGATTGTGGTTTGGTCAAACTTGCCGAATTTTTGAATATAGATTTACCAGATTTATTGCCACTATTTCAGCTAAAAAGAACTGAATAAATTTGTTACAATACTTACTCATGTCTGATTTTAGATTCAAACTATTACATCAAGACAAAACTACCCGGGCGCGGGTGGGGGAAGATCATAGTTAAAGAGAAATATTGAAGTTTACTTCCCAGGGAAATATTTTTGGTGGATGCTCTGGGCGAATTTGATCAGATCATCGATATCCTTGTGTACCGCTTGATAAACTCGCTCGGTATCTATTTCTGAGTACTCGTGAATCAAAATATTTCGGAAACCGGCCATTTTTTCCAGCTGTTCCAGCTTCTGTTTGAGACGCAATTTATCTATGGCCATAAGTACCTTTTTTTAGCCTTTCTTCCATCGCATCCAGATATTGGATCAGGTATGGTTCAAAGTCAAACACTAAACCTCTCATTTTATTTTCAAAACTGATTCTTTTATCCGGATCACTATCCACTAAAATTCTACCGTACTTTAGGATTTGCTCTGCCAAAGGTAAACTCATAGCGGAGTGTAAAACTTGAATATCCACATTGTCAGTACCTAGAATTTTACTGATAGTAGTAATCAGATCAATTCTGGTTTCGGTAATGTCGGCTGGATCAGTCTTATAGAGTATGGCTAAGTCTATATCACTTAAAGCCGATGCGGTATTTGTAGCAAGTGAGCCAAATAAGTAAACAGCCGTGATGTCACTGCGCTTTTTGAAAAAGCGGGCAATTTTTTGCATTTGATCGGAAGATAAAACGTTTTTCATGTCAATAGTGTAGCAGATAAGATAATCAAGTCAAAATTCGTGGTAAAATATTACTTTGTGCACAAATTTAGATTCAAACTATTGCATCATGATAAAACTACCCGGGCGCGGGCGGGGGAGATACATACGCCGCATGGAATGATTGAGACTCCGGCTTTTGTGCCGGTGGGTACTCAAGCCACAGTCAAATCATTGACCCCTGATGAATTGGCATCCTTGGGAGTCGAACTGTTTTTCGTAAATACTTATCACGCTTACTTGCGTCCCGGACTTGAAGTGATCCAAAAATTCGGCGGGTTGCACCAATTTATGAATTGGCAGAGGCCATTGATTACCGACAGCGGCGGGTTTCAGGTATTTTCGTTGGGAAGGAAAAAAATTTCTAAAGATGTTCATAACGCCCCCCAAGCCCTCGCACTTGCCTTAAGAGGGGGTGTGGATGAGATTCCTCCTCTTAGGTTAAGAGGAGGTCAGGAGGAGTTACGAAAAGGTGCAACAGAGGAAGTTGTTTTAGCTTCTAAATTTAGTGGTGATGAGAGGTCAATGGGGAAGCTGGTCAAAATAGATGAAGACGGAGTGACTTTTACTTCGCATTGGGATGGTTCAGTTCACCGTTTCACCCCTGAATTTTCCATGCAGTTGCAACACCAACTTGGCGCAGATATACATATCGCTTTTGATGAGTGTACGCCGTATCCCACGACACATGAGTATGCGTTAAAAGCCATGAACAGAACTCATCGGTGGGCAAAGCGGAGTTTGGAGGAACATAAAAAACTTTGGTTAAGTTGTCATTCTGGAAATCCAGACAAGTCTGGGAAGAAATCTATTGCGGATGCAAGTAACTCAGATAAACTGAGAGATCCCTCGACTTCGCTCGGGATGACAAAAAGCTATCAAGCTCTTTATGGAGTCGTGCAGGGAAGTATTTTTAAAGATCTCAGAGAACAATCGGCAGATTTTATTTCAAATTTGGATTTTGACGGCATTGCTATTGGTGGCGTCTCGGTTGGAGAAAGTAAACAAGAAATGCGCGAAGTTTGCCAGTGGGTAGTGCCGCGTTTGCCGGAGGATAAAGCAAGACATTTGTTAGGAGTTGGAGAAATTGATGACATTTTTGTGGCTACTGAAAACGGCATGGATACATTTGACTGTGTGCAGCCAACGAGACTTGCGAGGATGGGACACTTGCTCGTGAATTATCCAATTTCCAATAAATACCAATTATCCAATAATCCAATTAAAAAGTTCCAGTTAGATATCAATAAAACCCAATTTTCAAAAGATATATTACCAATTGATCCAAAATGTGTTTGTTATACCTGTCGAAATTTTTCCCGAGCCTATATTCACCATCTTTTCCGCGTGCGGGAGCTGCTCGCGTATCGCTTGGCCACGATTCACAATCTGCATTTTGTGTTGGAACTGGTGAAAAACATCCGATCGAGCATTACTGATGGCACGTATTTGCAGTTTAAAGAGAAGTTTTTTAAAATATAGAGGAGGTGACTTGTATGAGTTTTGGTGGATTTTATAAAGGTGAAAAGAAAAAAGCCAAAAAAGAGACCTTAGCTAAAAAAGCTCAACAACTAACTGGTAGCACCGGTTTTACTTTGCCGCAAGTGGAGATTGTCGGTAAAGGCAAAAAGAAATCCTGGTAAGCGACCTAAACATGAGACAAAAGCCTGCCCGCCACGTTAATTCCCGACCTGTTTTCGCCATATTCCGGTGGTGGGTTTTGGGCGGGATAATGCTAGTTGGAATTGGGCTCTGGCAACTCTATCAAACCTCGGTTTTTTTCCGCAGTCCCTGGAGGACCAATTTGGTATTAAATACAAATCCGATAGTGGTAGTGTCTTTACCCAAAGCCGTGGAGGACCAAATACTCATCATCACTTTACCGGAAAATGCCTTTACCGATGTGCCGTTTGGTTACGGAGCATATAAATTAAGTAGCGTTTGGCGTCTGGGAGAGATTGAAAAAAACCCAGAGCTTTTTGTCACCACCATCGAAGATATGCTGGGTGTGCGCATTGATGGTTGGTTAGCCAAAACGGAAGTAGGCAATTTGACACAAACAGACAATTTACGGCAAAAACTCGATCAGTTTTTGGCGTCACCCTTAAAACCCGCGAATTTTAAGTCCAACATAAATCATCTTGACTGGGCCTGGATTTATTTTAAACTACGTTTTTCGCGGCCGGACAAATTTAAATTACTTTTGAGTGAAACCTACCCCAGCTTGTATGCGGATGCGATTTTGCCGGACGGGACTCAGATCCAAAAAGTGAACCACGAAAGCTTACTTAGGTTTTTGGAACAAAAATTTGAAGACATAGATGTCCGTAGGGACGGTTTGAGTGTGGTGATTCAGAATCATACCGATATTCCCAATGTGGGACAAAAATTTGCCCGTTTTGTGACCAATTTTGGCGGAAAAGTGATCACTATTGGAAATGGGATTGACAGGATGGCAAATTGCCGCTTGGAGGTGAAACCAGAATTAACCCAGAAAAAACTGGTCCAATATCTGATGCGAGCATTTAAATGCGAACTTGTAGCAACAGCTGAAAATAGCGGCGTCGACATGACAGTAAAACTAGGGGATACATTTGGGCAAAGGTGGCGCGTGTCAGTTTTGGCTGATTAGGGGCACGTACCAAAATCACCTTCACAAACTGCCGCGTTTATTTGGCGAGATTCGTCGTTGCTGATGCGCTCAAGTATACATCGTATACTATCGCTCACCAGCGCCTAGAATCTCATCCAAATATCCAGCGTGATTTTATAAACGTTATTTTGGTACGCGCCCTAAGTTTCCGCAGTTTCGGTCTCGTCGCCTTTGGGTACTTCCGGATCTTCCCGGTCACTTGAGAAAGAATTGGTGCGCGAAGTCAGATTGTTGTAAACTGAAAAAGAGGGCAGATGACCAAATTTTTTGCCCCGCTTCATTTCGCGAATAAAAACCGAGACATTGTTGCGTTCTACGTTTTTGATATAAGCCTCATAAGTATTGCCAGTATTGATAAACCGGGTCAGCCGGTGTGACAGATCATCCGGTAAAGCCCCGATATATACGTCCTGGCCATCACGCACTTCGATGCGGTGCTTTTTGAGCACCAGATAAACTTTTTGGGCACTGGCAATATTGCAAAGTACTCGGGCTGCTGCCGGGTCGATCAGGATGACTATTTTAGTTTTGCCCGGTTCCTCAAGGAAAATAGTCGGGGTAGGCGAGACCGAGGGATCTTGATGGATGTCGTGTTTAGTGAGGTTACTTAGCCATTTGAGGTTTTTTATAGCAATGGGATTGTATTTATTGATTTTGAGGACTTTTTTATAGGTGCTTTTGGAAGAGGGTAGGTTGCCGGTTTTAAGATACGCATAAGCCAGGCGGTTTAAGGCTTCAATGTTTTCCTCGTTTTGTCGCAACAATTCGAGGTTTAAACGGATGGCCTCTTTCCAATTCTGGCAGAGGGCGCATTTGATAGCTTGGGCAGTGAGAGGTTGATCCATTTTTGTCTTTTAAGAGTGCGTAAAAATATGGACGTCTATAGTGCTAACAATATAAAGGGTTTTGCCCAAAAGTCAATGCCTTTGGTGATTTTACCTGTCTTGGCCGAACGTGTATAATCTAAAGTTATGTCGGGTCATTCAAAGTGGTCGACCATCAAACACCAAAAACAAGCTACCGACGCCGCCCGTGGCCAGGTATTTACAAAACTGGCTAATGCCATCACGATCGCAGTGCGCAGTGGAGGTGAAGCTGATCCCGAAGCCAATTTCCACCTGCGGCTACTTATCGAAAAAGCCCGCGCTGCCAATATGCCCAAGGCCAATATCGAACGGGCGATCTCCCGGGCCCTGGGGAAAACCGAAGGTATAGGGTTGACCGAAGTAGTTTATGAAGGTTTTGGGCCATCCGACACAGCTTTGCTTATTGAAGGCGTGACTGATAACCGTCAGCGGACTTCCCAAGCAGTCAAAAATACCCTAGAGACACATGGCGGTCGATTGGGTAGCATGGGGAGTGTGAACTACATGTTTAACCAAGTCGGTGAAATCATCTTGGGTCCGACGAGTCTCAGCTATGATCAACTCCTAGAGCAAATTTTGGATTTGCCAGTTAGAGACCTGGTGGAGACGGATCAGGGTTTTACGATTTACACTCAAGCCCAAGATGTATATAAGATAAGACAGCAACTTATAGCCAAAAATTTGCCGATCAAATCTTTTGAATTGATTTTTAAACCCACCACGACTTTGTCCATCACTGATGTAGGAAATATCCAAAAAATCAGGGCTTTGCTCGGGGCTTTGGAAGATCTGGATGATATTCACAAGGTCTATACCAATGCGCAAGTTCCGGGAAATCTATGAACAGACGAAGTATCAAATTATTACAAAATTTACGGGAACGACTAAATTTTTCCAAACGGCAGAAATTTGTGGCAGCCACACTTATCCTGACTTTTAGTCTGATGGCTACCCAGTTTTTTTCCGGAGGCTTACGGCTTGACCTACTACTGCTTATGGCGACAATGGCGTATGTTTTGTCATTGGTCGTTTTGCAACCGGATGTCAAAGGTTGGGAATATTTGACGTTGCTGACGTTACCGGCATTCTACACCGCGGCTGTTTTCGTCTTTTATTTTTTACTTCCTACCCGGTGGTTGACCAGACTGCCGATAGCTTTTCTTTATGCTTTGGGGATGTACGCGATTTTTCTCACGGAAAATATTTATAACGTGGCTGCAGAACGCAATATTCAGTTGCTGCGTGCTGCCCACAGCGTGGGGTTTTTGCTGTCGATTTTGACGACCTTTTTCTTGGTGGATACGGTTTTATCGCTGCATCTTATTTATTACCTTAATGTACTACTTATTGGCTTGATCATATTTCCGCTCTCGATTCAGGCACTATGGACGATGGAGCTTACGGAAAATATCACCGGCAAAACCTGGTGGGGAAGTGTTTGCGTGACTTTAGTGATGAGCGAGTTGGTATTGGTTTTTTCTTTTTGGCCGATCAGGGTGACGATCGAAGCCCTTTTTTTGACCACTGTCTTTTACTGTCTGGTAGGGATGATGCAGCAATATTTGGTGGAAAGGTTATTTCCCAAAACCACACGCGAATACTTACTCGTATTTGTTTTGGTTTTTTTACTCGTCTTATTTACGACCAAGTGGGGAGTGGGAATACAGTAAGAATTATCCAATTATCCAATTTCCAATAAATACCAATTATCCAATAATTAGTTACCAATTTTTTATTTGAAATTGGATAATTTGAGAATTGGATAATTGGATAATTTTTTGTTTAACAGGTGGAGAAGAGGGAAGTGGTGATACAGTTCGATCTATTTAGGCCTATAGTGAGCCTGCTGGAAGTGGATAAGTTTTCACGAAAAACTATGGGATATTTCACGGTTGACTTCGCCCTAAGACTTTGACCAAAGGAGTGGAAGTATAAAACATCTTCTCTAGGAGATTGAACACATTATTTACGCACAAAAGTTGTGGTTTGGGTCATTACTACGCTCCAAACTTTAACTGATCGTTATTTTTCTCTAATTCACAGCTTCAAAAATCGGTATTTGGAGCGTAACAAAGCCAAAAATCATCCGAAACAAAATTATCTTTAAAATAATTTGTCATTTTTCGCAGCCTCAAAAATGATATTTCGGAGCGCTATTATGCTCTAAACCCACTCTGCTTCCAGCACGGCACCAGCCTATGTATGTGTATTCTAGCCTCAAAGTGAAGCTAAATGCGGGAATTTGGGGATCCACAGCCTCAAAAGAGAAAGTTTGAGCTGCCTCTATGCTCTAAATTGATGTAGAACATAATATATGGCATGCAATTATTTAGCTTCAAAAATCAACAAACAGCGCATCAATATGCTCTAAATCTAAACGCTTGCAAGACCGAAGAAAACCGAAAGCTCCTTCCTAGACTGATCCGACATTTTATCGTGACTTGGTTTCCGGAGATAGAGAGTGCGTACATCTATCCCTAGCAGGAGGAAACAAGAGAGTTGGCTTTGCTTCTCTAGCAAGTCACCGATATATACCAACTTCTGATATTGAAATGTCTAGCGAATTTGCCGTAAACCGTGGGTACTGGAGCTGTAGCCATGATGTCGCACAATGATACTTTTGCGACGTCGATTGAGGCTAAACTCCGGAGAAGTGGTTTTATTTGCATCTTTCCCCTTTTTAGATCATGGTAGAAAGAATTAACTCCTCGATTATTTCTGATCTTGTTTGGGGTTGATGATCCCCGGAATCACGGCTTTCAAAAATTTCCGGCCAAAATATTGGCACCGGCAAAAAGTTGGTTAAATTTATACCGGCTACCCCAGTTGATTATCTCAGGAGGTATAAACATATGCCTTGAGTGATTTTTGGCCTTCCTGGGGCATTGTAGAGGCTTACAGTTCAGGCTGATTTTTGGGCTTCGGTCACTAAAGTTTTTAGAACGGCAAAATTGCCTACATGATCTGTTTCTGGTTCAACTAGGGCCGCGACATCAGGCCGATCAACAAACAATTTTAGTAATTGTTTTGTTTCATCATGGTTCGGAACTGCAGTCGACGAATTTACTTCCGGATAATACAAACAGCCGTGATAATCAGTCCCGTTGTAAGGCGCTATGATATAGCTCACATGTAAGAGTTTGGTAAAAGTCGCCAGACTTCTAGTGGTAGTAAATAACCCGTCTTTGATGATGGTGCGGTCGTTTGTAACTAAGTTGCTGGCAGTGTGGCCAAAATCATTGGTAAAATATAAATTGGCAACTGATTGCTTAAGAATTTGGGCAATGATCGTTACCGGGATCTGGCCAATAACCACCGGTTTAAGTCGGCCTTGGGTGCCATGCCAAGGATGGCCCAGGAAATGTCGCGGTACGCTTTCGATATATAGCTCTACCCCAACGTTTTTGGCAAATTCGGCCAGTTCAGTTAGAGACGCCTGAAGGCTTTCGTGACAATCCGTCACTTCCAATTGCTTGCCATATGGATAGACTTGCTCGGCCTCAAAATCGATTCTAGATAGCCTGGAAGCCCCCGGATGGACATTGACATAAAAACAGCCGTTTCTGGCAGCTGTTTCGATAGTTTTTTTGACCAGTTTTTTGGATGCTTCAAGAATCAGGCTATCGGGAAAACTCAAATTGGCTTCAGTGTCGTCAGCTAAAGCGCCCCAGAAATGAAGTCCTATCTTCGGGCCCAGGCGTTTAATTTGGCGGAATAAGTCGTCGTATTGATCTATTTTGCCGCTATGGAACCAGATTTCACAAAAATCAGGTTTGGTTGCAACTAGATTAGCTACGGATTCAGGGCGTAATCCGACTTTGATGCCCAATTTCATTTTCTTATTTTACCTTGAATTGAGCGGGTTGACAAATAGTACTCGACATCGCACAATAGAGATTGTAAGGACGTCTCTATGAGACGTCTTACAATCTTCCGTCCGTTTTACGACGCTGTTTTACATCATCGTAAAACGGAACTTGATTGACTTTCTATGTCCCTTGAACAATTAATCACTGATTTCTTGGAATTTTTGCAGGTAGAACGCAATGTTTCTCCTTTAACTATCCGTAACTACAAACATTATTTATTGCGGTTTGACTCGTGGTTGAAAGCCGCCTCCTCTACCCCGCAGACGCCACAAAAAATTAACGCAGATACCATCCGCCGTTTTAGATTGTACTTGACTCGTTTAACCGACGGACAAGGTTTACCACTTAAACGAATTACTCAAAACTATCATTTGATTGCTCTCCGGGCGTTTTTACGCTTTTTAGCAAAAAGAGACATCAAAACGATTTCAGCGGATAAAATTGAACTAGCTAAGGCCGAATCTATAAGTCTCAAATTTTTAAACCGCGAACAACTGCTTAAACTTCTTAACCAACCTGACCTGACTTCAGCTCAAGGACTACGCGACCGGGCAATTTTGGAACTGTTGTTTTCTACGGGACTTAGAGTATCAGAACTGGTTAAACTGAACCGTGGGCAAATCGACCTTAAGAGCCGGGAGATCGGAATCATCGGTAAGGGCGGTCGGGCGCGCGTTGTATTTATATCTGAAGCGGCAGCGGAATGGATCAAACAATATTTGGCTTACCGGCAAGACAAGTACAAACCATTGTTCGTGCGCTACAGCGGCAAAAAAGTCAGTCTGGGTCAGGGTGAAGAAGGTATCCGGCTATCCCCTCGCAGTGTTGAACGGGCTGTCGAAAAGTATGTCAGATTGGCTAAATTACCGATTAAGATCACGCCGCATGGACTGCGCCATACATTTGCGACTGATCTTTTGTCAGCCGGAGCTGATATCCGCGCTATCCAGGAAATGTTGGGGCACAAAAATATTTCCACCACCCAAATCTATACCCACGTCACCAACCCACAACTTAAAGAAATTCACCGGAAATTCCATGATCGGAAAACAGGTTAGGCCGCATCCGATAATAACTTGAATATCAGTGCGGCACAAAGGGCCGTAATCGTCCCGATTAAATCGGGACGAACGAGCCATTAGAGCCTGTTTGGAAAGTCCATATTTGGCTATAATTGTCCACATTCGGTTACAAAACCATTCACCGTTCGTCACTGTATCACCTTGGATACAGCTCCTCACGCTTCAAGGGTTTTTACCTCGAACGTGGACAATTCTATCTCAAAAGAGACTTTCCAAACAGGCTCTTAGCGATGGCGTTTATGGTTGATATGCCGCCGGCCCCAGTGGATTTGGTTCCAGGCGCGCTCATGTAGAAAATAAACGACCGTGGAAATTAAATTGGAAAATAAAATTACACTAAGTGTGAGATCATAACTGCCGGTAAGCACAAAAATAATCAACCCGTCAGTTGTAAGAATGATCGCACGGAAAGTAATGGCCTTAAATAGTGACCGATGCGAAGTTTCGTGCACTTTCATATTATTTCGTTTGTTGTAAAGCCCAAACATGGCCCAAAACCGAGAGACCTAAAAAGGCAAGTCCCCATCTTACCGGGTGATTTCCGGCCACCGGATAGGTGAGCAAAAATCCGATACCAATCCCGCCTAATAGATGTACCAAACTATTGAAAGATGGATGTTTACCGAAATACTTCATAATTTGACGGTTGATTTTATCCATAAAATTCACCTCCCTTAGAATAGGTTGGAAACGAGTTGATTCTATTGAAGCATATTTAGGAAAAGGGAGCAAGAAGAAAGGGTTAACACGGTCAATTATATTGACAATTAACTTGACAATTATCGGATTTGAAGTTTGGTAGCCGTGACTAAATTATGCATCAGGCAGGCGACATTTACCGGCCCTACCCCGCCAGGAATAGGTGTATAAAATCTGGCCACAGTTGCAATCTCCTTTTCATCATAGTCGCCTCTTAATTTGCCTTTTTCCGAATGTATTCCGACTCCGATCAAAATGGCTCCCGGGCGAGTATTTTTGGTACCGATGATCTGATGTTTTCCTACAGCTGAAATGATGATATCTCCGCTTTTTAGATATTCATCCTGATTTTCAGATTGGCTGTTGAGGATTATCAAATTCAAGTGATGTTGGGTGAGCGTATCGGCGATCGGTTTTCCCCCAGTCTCTCCCCTACCGATAAGCACGATTTTTTGCTGTTTGAGCCAGGAAAGGAGAGTTTTAGAAAAGTCATCTTCCGGCATTTCCCGACCTAAAATCTGCTGAAAGTAGATATGATTTAAGATTTTAAAGATTGCAAGTCCCAAAGGGGGTGTAAACGGAGTTTTGGGTAAGAAGCCGTCGATATCTTTGATCAGACTGACGCGGCGGGTGAGGACTTGAGCTGAAAGTGAAGGTGGTAAGGGGCGTTGCAAAATGATGCCGTGAATTCCATGGTCTTTGGACAAATGCAGGATAAACTCGGCTATTTTTTGATAATCCGGCGTGCGCTTAAAATGGTGGAGCGACAATTTGGCGCCGATAGCTTCAGCTGCAATACGTTTTTGGCGCACATATGAAAGTGATGCCGGATCATTGCCTACCAAGACGACGGCCAAATGAGGTAAGTAGTGGCGGCGTTTAAGTTGGTCCACCTCACTTTTGAGTGAACTTAAGATCTCGCGGGCTAGGAGTTTCCCGTCAATTATCATACTTATATATATGTGGCAGCGGCAATGGCATCGGATTTCTGGGCAAAGCGCATCAAAATCACGCCTTGAGTTGCACGTGACAGTCTGGGAATTGAACTTATCGGCAGTTTGACGACCTGGCCGGTGACTGAAGTCAAAATCAGGAATTCGGCTTCATTGGGAATAAAATGGGCGACGATTACCTGGCCGGTGCGGGTAGTGATTTCGGCGACCTTGACCCCCTGCCCACCGCGTTTTTGGCGGGGAAAGCCACTAACCGGAGTTTTTTTGCCCAAACCTTTTTCCATGATGGTCAAAAACTCGGCCGTTTTCATTTCTTCAGTAATGATATCCATGCTGACGATATAGTCGGAGTCTTTGAGAAGAATTCCCCGCACACCCATGGTATCCCGTCCGGTGGGTCGGACTTCCCGTTCGTGGAAACGGATCGATTTGCCACTATGTGTTACCAAGAGGATTTCGTCGCTACCGGTTGAAAGGGCCGCCCAAGAAAGCGTATCACCTGATTCTAGTTTGATGGCCACCAGGCCATTTTTACGGATTTTTTCATATTCCTCGAGCTTGGTTTTTTTGACTGTGCCGCGGACGGTAGCCATAAAGATATATTTGGCTTTTTCGGTTTCCGCCTTGTGGTAAGTCAAGAGTGAAGTCACGCGTTCATTTTGTTCAATGTTGATGAGGTTTACGACCGCTTGGCCCTTAGATTGGCGGGAGCTCTCGGGGATGTCCCAGGCTTTGATTTGGTAAACCTTGCCGCGATCGGTAAAGAAAAGCACATTATCATGGGTCATCGCGGTCGTGATTTTGTCCACCGCGTCTTCGCTTTTGGTAGTCATGCCGATGACACCCTTGCCGCCGCGACTTTGAGTTTTGAATGTCTGGCGGGGTAAGCGTTTGATATAGCCACCGGAGGTGACAGTGATGATGGTTTCTTCATTGGCGATCAGATCTTCTTCAGCAAATTCGCCCACTTTGGACTTGAATACTCGGGTGCGGCGGTCATCACCGTATTTTTCTTTGATTTTGACTAGTTCTTCTTTGATGACTCCCAGCATTTTGGCTGGATGGGCTAGTAAATCTTCCAAATAGGCGATTGTTTCCTTGATCATATTGTATTCATCTTCCAGTTTTTGGCGTTCCAAGGCAGCCAGACGCCGTAGTTGCATATCCAAAATGGCTACAGCTTGAATTTCGGTGAGTTTAAATTTTTTGATCAAGTTTTGTTTGGCCACCTCTCCGTCCCGGGATTTTTTGATAGTTTCGATCACTGCGTCAATATTTTTGACTGCAATCAGTAGGCCTTCCAGGATATGAGCGCGCTCTCTCGCCCGCCGTAGTTCAAACTCGCTTCTTTTCCTGACGACTTCAAGACGGTGTTTGATGTATTCTTCAAGAATGGTTTTGAGGGACAGGGTACGGGGCGTGCCGTCGACGAGGGCGACCATATTCACCGGAAACACGGTTTGAAGTGAAGTGTGTTTATAAAGATTGTTGAGGACTGATCTGGGTTTGGCATCACGTTTGAGTTCAACTACTACTCGGATACCATGTCGGTCAGATTCGTCGCGTAGATCCGAGATGCCGTCGAGTTTTTTGTCTTTGACCAGATCGGCAATTCGGGCGACGAGTAAAGCCTTGTTTACTTGGTATGGCAGTTCAGTGATGATGATCGCACTTTTACCGCTACCCACATCTTCAATATCTGCCTTGCCGCGAATCAAAATCCGGCCTTTTCCGGTGCCATAAGCCGACATGATTTCACTGATGTCGTAAATGACTCCCCGAGTGGGGAAGTCCGGGCCTTTGATAAATTGGACCAGGTCTTCAATTGTGGCTTCCGAGACGAAATGGCTGACACCATCGTTTTTGACGAATTTGCCTTTTTCGATCATCGCGATCACCGCATCGACCACCTCACGCAAATTGTGCGGCGGGATTTTGGTCGCCATCCCGACTGCTATGCCCTCGGCCCCCATCAGGAGTAAATTGGGTAGCTTGGCCGGTAAAAATATCGGCTCCTTGAGGGTGCCGTCAAAATTGTCTACAAATTCGACGGTACTTTTTTCAATATCGGTCAGGATTTCACTCGCTATTGGTGCAAGTCGGCATTCGGTATACCGCATGGCAGCTGGCGGATCGCCGTCGATTGAGCCGAAGTTGCCTTGGCCGTCAACTAGCGGGTAACGCATAGAAAAACTTTGTGCCAAGCGGACCAGCGAATCATACACTGGTACGTCTCCATGGGGATGAAATTTACCTAAAACTTCTCCCACGACTTTGGCACTCTTGGTATATCTACTGGGATGCAATAATCCCATTTGTTGCATCGCGTAAAGCACCCGTCGGTGTACCGGTTTTAGGCCGTCTTTGACGTCGGGCAGGGCCCGAGCTACGATCACACTCATCGCATAATCCAAATACGAGTGTTGAACAGCCTCTACAATTTCAGTTTGGATGATTTTGCCGACGTTGTCCATTGTTTAGTTTGCAGCATACAGTCGGCAGTTTGCAGAAGTTTTTAACTGCGAACTGCTAACTATGAACTGCCTACTTTTTTAATCCTTTTTTGACTTCTTCCAGGGCGGATTTTTTGCCGTGCCAACCTTTGACTTTAACCCATTTCCCCGGTTCCAGTTCCTTGTAATGCTCGAAGAAATGCTTAATTCTGTTTTTGATGGCGTCTTCGACCTCACTTAAATCTTTATATTTGCCAAAGAAAGGATCGACTTTGAGCGGTGGCACTGCAATCACTTTGGCGTCAACTCCTGATTCGTCTTCCATTTCGAGTAACCCAATGGGAATGGCCGGAATGACACAACCCGGATGCACCGGTTGAACAGAAAGCACTAAAACATCTACCGGATCGCCATCGCCGCTCATAGTATTTGGGACAAAGCCGTAATTGGCCGGATAACCCATGGTGGTAAAAGCAAACCGGTCAACAAAGATATAGCCAGATTCCTTATCCAGCTCGTATTTGATAAGACTTCCTTGGGGAATTTCAACTACAACATTGATTTCCTCAGGTGGATTTTTACCAGAACTTAGGTTGTTCATATTTTCCTCCTTTTAGGCGACCTAAATTTATACATCCAAAGTAGCCAGCTTCGTCCGCCTGATTTTACTTCTCGCCTTTTCAGTACTATTCGTACACGTCTCGAAGTGCAATCTTTGGCGGACTTCGTTAGCAATTTTTTTATACATCTAAAGTAGCTAACTTCGCGTGCGTTTGGATAAAGCGTTTTCTGGGTGGAACTTCATCACCCATGAGCATAGTAAAAGTTTGATCTGCGGCTACGGCATCGGCAATCGTGATCTGTTTCAGGCTGCGTTTGTCCGGATTCATCGTCGTCTCCCAGAGTTGATCCGGATTCATTTCGCCTAAGCCTTTGTACCGCTGTAAGCTGACCGGTAAATGCTGTAGATTGTTTTTGGCGATAATTTGCTCTTTGTCGGGATCGGTGTAGGCATAGAAAATCTGTTTGCCGATCTGGACTTTGTATAAAGGCGGCATGGCGATGTAGAGGTGCCCGTTTTGCACGAGGTATGGTAGGTGGCGGTAAAAAAAGGTTAAAAGGAGGGTCATGATGTGTTCGCCGTCGACATCGGCATCGGTCATGATGATGATCCGGTGATAGCGCAATTTGTTGGTAGTTAAAGTCTCGCCTATCCCCATGCCGAGCGCGATCACCAATGCCTTGAGCTCCTCAAATTCGATGATTTTATCAAGTCTAGCCCTTTCGGTATTTAATATTTTACCCCGAAGTGGCAAAATGGCCTGAAATTTGCGGTCGCGGCCCTGTTTGGCCGAACCTCCGGCACTGTCGCCTTCGACGATAAAGAGCTCGGAATGAACGGGATCTCGCTCTTGACAATCGGCTAGCTTTCCGGGTAGGGCTCCGCCTTCAAAGGCGCCTTTTCTGATGATTGCATCCTTGGCCGCTTTGGCAGCGAGCCGGGCTTTGGCTGCTAGAAAAACTTTTTCCAGGATTTTTCGTCCGTCAGCCGGATGTTCTTCAAAATACGTTTCCAAACCTTCTTTGACGGCAGTCAAGACAAACGGTTGGATTTCATTATTTCCCAATTTGGTTTTGGTTTGGCCTTCAAATTGCAGGTTTTGCGAAGACATTTTGATATAGACAATGGCAGTCAAACCCTCGCGGGTGTCTTCACCCAAAATTCCCTCGTCGCCGTTTTTGACGGCACCGATCTTTTTAGCATAGTCATTGATCGCTCGAGTTAGGGCCATGCGGAAGCCGGTGAGATGGGTACCGCCTTCCTGGGTATTGGTGACATTGACGAAAGATTCGACATTTTCCGAAAACCCGTCATTATATTGTAAAGCCATTTCCAGCTCCACCTCATTTTCCAACTTATTTATATGTATCGGATCGTGGAGGGTGACCTTGTTTTTGTTGAGCGTCTTGATGAGAGCTACGATCCCACCCTCAAAATAATAGTGGGTTTCGCGACCGGTGCGTGCGTCAAATAAGTGGAAAAAGATTTTTTGGATGAGATAAGCCCGTTCTTTGATGGACTTTTTGAGCATTTCAAATTCGACACTAATCCCCTCTTTGAAAATCTGGGTGTCGGGGACAAATGTGGTTGTCGTGCCACTCACGCGTTTGAGTGGGTCTGTAAATTTACTAGTAGAAGTGATCGGTCCTTGCGGGTTGCCGCGGCTGTAATTTTGGGTATATTGCTTTTTATCGCGGTAGACTTTGACTTCCATCTGTGAAGCCAGAGCGTTGACGACTGAAGCACCGACTCCATGTAAACCTCCCGAGATTTTATAAGCTTTACCGTCAAATTTGCCGCCGGCATGGAGTTTGGTCATGACTATTTCCAAGGCGGAGACACCATATTTGGGAATTTTGTCAACCGGAATGCCCCGACCATCATCGCTTACCGTCACCGAATCATCCTGATTTAGACTGACCCAAATATTCTTGGCAAAACCCGCCAAGGCTTCATCGATCGAATTATCGACAATCTCTTTTATACAGTGGTAAACACCTGAGAGAGAAGTTGAGCCGATGTACATCGCGGGACGTTTACGCACCGGTTCGAGGCCTTCCAAAACTACGATTTGTTCACCGGTATATTTTTGTGGCGAAGTCGTCATATTTATAACTTGCGAAGCAAAGAAAAAAACGGTCTCCGCTGCCTGATTTTTTATGGGCAAAACTTACGGCGACCTGATTTATTATACATTAAAAATATATGAAGGGCAACCTAAAAACGGATAAATTTAACTCAACTTGGATTTTAGGTCGGGAAATGCTGGCAGTTCTAAAAATAAATGATCCAGAACGAGCTTCAGCGATAAATTTTGATTAATCAAGACAAGGGATTGACTGAGATTTTTTAAAATCAGAACTAGACTGAGCGGCGGCAATTTAAATACGGATGATCCGGTCAGGTATGTGGCCGTGAGTTCCCAGCGCCAAAATTCGATCTGTGATTTTAACCAAAGCGCGATCGCAGCTCTGTCTTTGGCAAGCTGATTGGTCAGTAATAAGCGCTCCCCGATTTTACCGGGCAGAAGTTTTTGCCAAAACTGGAGCTGTTCGGAGTCGGGTTTAAAAGCAACTTGCGGCCCAATCAGCGTTTTGACGGTCGTGCGGGAAACTATGGTTGGTAATAATTGATCCAATTGACCAACGGATAGGATAACAACGCTTTGAGTCGGTGGCTCTTCCAAGGTTTTTAAAATAGCCTGTTGCGCTTCGGGTGTCAACCCATCTGCGAGAATGACACCGGCCTTGAGTGGCGAGGCAAAAGGTTTGCGGGCTAAAAATGATTTTAGCTCGCGAACTTGGGCTATCGTGATAGTGTCGTCGGTCACTTCCCAAACATCCAGGGTATGTACGCCTAGGTTTTTCAGGAACTCGCTGATAAAATCAGTGCGGGTTTGCCGGTCTTGGCTGACGATGCAGTATGAGTGAAACATAGTATCAAAAGTCAAAAGGCAAAAGTTCAAGTCAAAATTCAAAACTGTTAACTTTTAATTTATACGTTGACATTGTAGCATGAAAAAGTTACTTTATAGATAGACCGCAATTGCCGGTTCAGTTATTGATTTTATATGGTATCTGCCCAAAAAATACTTGAGACACTTGTAGCGCAACAAGTACTGGATAGTAAAACCGGAGATGAAATCAGGCAACATGTCCTTCAAACCGGTCAGGACATTGAAGAATACCTGATGAGTAAACGCTTAGTGTCGGAGCTGCAGTATGCTCAAGCCAAAGCCAAGGCGATGAATGTACCGTTTGTGACTTTGGCCGGAAAAGGGATTTCTCCGGAAGTGGTGACCTTCATTCCCGAGCCGGTGGCCAGACGGTATACTCTTTTCTCCTTTGACCATAACCCAGCCACTAACTCAATTTCAGTGGCGATGGCGGATCCGTTTGATCTTCAAGTAATTGAATTTTTGGAGCAAAAAACCGGCAAGCGCGTCATTCCCTATTTGGCTTTGAAGGATGATATTGATGTAGTGATTGATGAGCGGTATGCCCAGAGTTTGGGAGCGGAAGTTTCTGCAGCGCTAAAAGAGACAGTGACTCCGGAGATCAGGACTATCGAAGCTGGACATTTGGGCGAAATCATCCGCGAAGCTCCGATAGCCAAAATCGTCTCTACACTTCTGGAATTTGCGACCAAAAACCGCGTTTCCGATATCCATATCGAACCGCAGGAAGGGATGACCCGCGTCCGCTATCGGATAGACGGCATACTGCACGAAAAACTGGCTTTACCAAAGAGCGTACATTCAGCCGTAGTCTCGCGGATCAAAATCCTCTCGGACATGAAAATTGATGAAAAGCGCATTCCCCAAGATGGCCGGTTTAATTTCCGGATGGGGACAGAAGAAGTGGATTTGCGGGTGTCGACTTTGCCCACGGTTCACGGCGAAAAAATCGTCATGCGGTTACTCAAAAAAACCGGTGGTATCCCGACTTTGAACGAACTGGGACTACGCGGTTTGGCATTAAACCGACTGGAAGAAAATATCACTCGTCCTCACGGTATCATTCTCGTCACCGGCCCCACAGGGAGTGGTAAAACCACTACTCTGTATTCGGTGTTGTCGCGGCTCAACACGACCAAAGTCAATATCGTCACGCTCGAGGATCCGGTGGAATATCAAATCGCGGGCATCAATCAGGTACAAATCAATCCGGCGGCTGGTTTGACCTTTGCCAACGGGTTGCGGGCTTTTTTGCGCCAGGATCCCAATATCATTTTGGTGGGTGAGGTGCGGGATGCCGAAACTTCGGAACTCGCGATCCAAGCAGCCTTGACCGGACATCTGGTGTTTTCAACACTGCATACCAATAATGCTTCGGGAGCACTTCCCAGGCTACTGGACATGGGGGCCGAGCCGTTTTTGGTAGCCTCGGCCTTAAACTGCGTGGTGGCCCAGCGGATAGTGCGCAAAATTTGTCAATTTTGCAAAGAAGACTACGTGCCCGTCAAAGAAATAGTTGAAGATATCAAAAAAGTCCTGGGCAAGCTTTTCCCGGCAAGTGCGGAAACTCCTGCAACTGGAGGCAAACCCGGGGTGTCTTTAAAGCCGGATGTTGATAGTAAACAGGTCAAACTGTTTCACGGTAAAGGCTGTCCGGAATGCAACAGTACCGGCTATCAGGGACGGGTAGGTATTTTTGAGGTCTTACCGGTTTCGGAAAAAATTAGTAAGATGGTATTGGAGCACTCATCGAGCGCGGAGGTCGAAAAGCAGGCGGTTGAGGAAGGGATGATCACATTAAAGCAGGACGGATACAAATTTAAATATCAAAATTTAAAATGACAATGTAAAATACAAAATTCTCAAAATGTAAAAGCATTTTTGCATTTTGATTTTTGATTTTTGCATTTATTATTATGGACATGAAACAACTCTTAGAGATGACAGCACGGCGTGGTGCCTCTGATTTGCATTTGATGACCGGGTATCCGCCGGTACTTAGGATTGATGGTGTTCTTTTGCCAGTCCCCGGTGAACCAGTGCTGACGCCGCAAGATGTCGAAGTCCTCGTCTTCTCGATTTTAAGTAGCGAACAAAAAGATTTGTTTTTGGCCAATAAGGAAATCGATTTTTCCTACGGATTGGGTAGTGCGCGTTTCCGAGCCAATATTTATTACCAAAAAGCCTCGCTCGGTGCAGCTCTACGCTATTTGCCGCAAAAAATCCGGACCATCGAAGAACTATTCTTGCCCGAGATTTGTTACCAGTTTGTGAATTTGCGCCGCGGATTTATCCTGGTGACCGGTCCGACCGGACACGGTAAGTCAACTACATTGGCAGCGATCTTAAACGAGATCAACAAAACACGAAACGTGCACATCGTGACGATTGAAGATCCCATCGAGTATGTTTATCCCAAAGCCCGGTCAATCGTGTCCCAGCGGGAAATGCACACCGATACCCATTCTTGGAATGTGGCCCTGCGCAGTGTATTGCGCGAGGATCCTGATGTAGTGTTGGTTGGTGAAATGCGCGATTATGAAACTATCGCTGCAGCTTTGACTGTAGCTGAAACCGGGCATTTGGTATTTGCGACTTTGCATACCAATTCGGCTGCCCAGACAATTGACCGGATAGTGGATGTGTTTCCGGAGAAACAGCAGGCCCAGATCAGACTGCAATTATCCGGGACGCTCGAGGCTGTGTTTTCGCAGCGCCTGATTCCGGCCATAGGTGGCGGACGGCGACCGGCGACGGAAATACTCATCGCCACACCGGCGGTGCAGACTTCCATCCGTGAGGGCAAAACTCATTTGATCGATAACATCATCCAGACATCGGCGGATATGGGGATGTCACTTTTGGAAGTATCTTTGGCACAGTTAGTCAAAAAAGGGGCAATCACTTTGGATACAGCCAAAGAGTATGCTTTAAGACCTGAGGAGTTGATCAGATTATTTGCATCAACCTAAATCAGGACTTACGCAGTGCGTCATTGCGAGGAGCTTAAGCGACGCGGCAATCTAATATCCTTGAGATTGCTTCGTTTCACTCCTGCCTGCCGGCAGGCAGGTCGTTTCGCTCGCAATGACAATCTAAATTTAAATATCAAAATTTAAAATGACAATGTAAAATACAAAATTCTCAAAATGTAAAAGCATTTTTGCATTTTGATTTTTGATTTTTGCATTTATTACAGTGCCAATTTTTGATTATACCGCTCGTGATAGAAGCGGCAAATATTTTAAAGGTACAGTTGAGTCGGTGAGCGCACACGAAGCCGCAGCTTTGATCCGTGAGCGGTCGCTTTATATCACGAGGCTCACTCTGCATCAAAAATCGCTGTTTTCCAAGTCTTTTTCTACAGTCACTTTTAGTAAAGTCAGCCGGCGGGATATCACCAACCTGACGCGGCAACTAGCAACGATGATCAATGCCGGCCTGCAACTTCAAGAAGCGCTGACATTACTCAAATCCCAAACCACCAACGTGGCGTTTGCGGAGATGTTAAATAAAATCTCGCGGGAGATCCAAGGCGGCGGAAACCTAGCATCAGCTTTGGAGCTGTACAAACACGAGTTTTCGCCTATCTACATCGCTTTAGTGCGAGCAGGCGAAGCTTCGGGGACTTTGGACCGGGTACTACTTCGTCTCGCGGAAAATATGGAAAAAGACCAAGAGTTTCGGGGCAAAGTCAAAGGCGCGATGGTCTACCCCGTGATCATTTTGTCGGTGATGATCCTAGTTTTTGAAGTCCTGATGATCGTGGTCGTACCAAAACTTACCGATCTCTATGACCAGTTTGGGGCCGATCTGCCGATCCAGACCCGGATACTCCAGGCCCTTTCCAAATACAGTGTCAAGTTTTGGTGGTTGGGACTAATTTTGCTCTTTTTGGGATTTGTGGCGTTTAAACGCTGGCGGGCGACTCTGGTAGGACGGCGGATCTGGGATGGGATGATGTTGAAAATTCCGCTTTTGGGGACTCTGCAAAAACAGATCGTTTTGGTCGAATTTACGCGGACTTTGGGGATGTTGGTTGGCGCCGGGGTGCATATTTTGGACGCCTTAAATATACTGGTTGAGACCATGGGGAATATTCATTATCAGGAGGCGCTCAAAGAAATCACCAAAAAAGTCGAAAAAGGTTTTCCCTTGGGAGTCCTGTTCGCGCAGTACCCGATTTTCCCGCCGTTACTGGCACAAATGGTAAAAGTCGGTGAAGAGACCGGAAAAATGGATGATGCTTTGATGCGCATCTCTATCTATTTTGAACGGGAATCAGAACAAACAGTCAAAAGCTTGACAACCGCAATTGAGCCACTTATGATGGTTATATTAGGAGTCGGCGTCGGTTTATTTGTGTACGCAGTGATCACGCCGATTTACAATTTGGTCAACCAGTTCAAATAAATTAAAATAAATTTGACACTCAAAGTCGAGTCGGTATAAACTGAATTAAATAATTAATATTTTGCCGATAGCGGTATTTTTTTAGGAAAATTATATCTTGTGAGAGGAGGTGAAATATGTCATTGTCCAAACATATTAGGTCTCACAAACTAGGTTTTACTTTAGTCGAGCTTTTAATAGTCATCGGTATTTTGGGTATTTTAGCTGCCGGGCTTCTAGCTGCCATTGATCCGATAGATCAAGTACGAAAAGCCAGGGATTCAAACAAAAGATCAATTGCCACAGAGTATGTCAACGCTTTGAACCGGTTTTACGCCAGTCGTAGCTCTATGCCGTGGGGCACAAGTTCGCAAAATGCGATCAATATCACTACTGGAGCAGCTACCGCTTGGATAAATACTCTAGTGAGTGCCGGAGAATTAAAAACAGGTTTCAATTCCGGGATTCCGACACAAGGAAACGCGATTTACCTGATTGCTGATGCATCACTTCAGACTTGGGGATGTTTTGCACCTGAAGCCAAGGGGGGAAATGCTGATGCAAATTCTTTATACAATAGCACGGCCAATCCGCCAGGTTTGACTGGGTCATGTCCGAGTACCTCTGGGACGTGTTTCTTTTGTGCTCATTAGAGACGGAATTAGGTGGAAGAGTTAAAAAATGCAAATGCAGCGATTAAGAGTAATCAAAAGGGGAGAAAAAATTACTGCTCTTATTTTAAGCGTATTTTTTCTCCTCTTTTATGTCTTTTTCCAATCTCCGAGCATCTACGGCGGAGATGCAGGGGATTTAGTTTCAGCCGCCTTCGTGCGGGGTGTTGCCCACCCTCCCGGATATCCACTTTATACTTTTCTTGGTTGGTTGCAGACTCAAATTCCTCTGGGAACCGTAGCTTGGAGGGTCGGGTTTTTATCAAGTATTCCCATGGCTCTTAGCCTCGGCTTATTTTTCATTTTGCTCATCAAACTGGTACGGCGTCCACTGGTCGCCCTGATTGCGACCCTAAGTCTGGGTTTTAACTATTTGGTCTGGTTATATGCGATTGTGCCGGAGGTATTTGCCTTAAACTTACTATTTAGTGTAGGACTGACGTTGTTAGCAGTGGTTTACAGCGAACAAAGACGAACAAGGCTTCTTTATTTGATGAGCTTTATTTTTGGTTTAGCCTTAAGCCACCATCAGACGATTTTATTTTTAGTTCCCGGATGGGGTTGGTTAGTCTACCGTAACTTTTTGCAGGAAAAAAATAAAGGCCGGATTTTACTTATTTCGTGTCTGATTTTTATCGCCGGTTTGCTCCCCTATTTATATGTAGTTTGGGCGGCCTTGGGAAGGCCGTATATCAATTGGGAAAACCCAGTCACCGGACCAGCCTTTATCCGTTTGGTGACACGGGCGGTCTATGGTACTTTTAGAGCCGGGCAGATGTTTGGGTTAAACTTGATAGATCGCTATTTTCAACTCAGGTTTTTGGGCGAGACGCTTCTCATAGATTTTACAAAAATCGGAGTAATACTCGGAGTAATCGGGATCGTAGAGCATTACCGAGAGCACAAACAGACATTTTGGCCATTTGTGATGAGTTTTCTTCTTGCCGGACCGGGTTTTTTGTTTTATGCGGCCTTTCCGATATACCTAAATTTTCATTTGGGGACTTCAGAAAGATTTTTACTCATACCCTATTTCCTACTTAGCATTTGGATCGCCTTTGGTATAGCCGCAGTGGCAAAGCTGGTTGAACGGATGATAAATAGACTGGTCCACAAAAGAACTATTTTGTCTGCGACGTTGGTCATGGGGGTATTACCACTTGCGATGTGGTATACAAATTATGCCAAATTAGGTAGTCTCCGTTTTGACGCGACGGCAGAAAACTTGGCTCAGGATATTTTGGATACTGCTCCTGATAACTCGTTGCTGTTTTTGGCAGACGATACCTCCATATTTGATACCCAATATTTATATTTGACTCAAGGCAAAACCAAAGGTTTTCGTGGCCTAAAATTGATTCAAACCGGAACTTTGTCTTTCCCGTCGTATTTACAAGTTTTGGCGTATCAGTATCCGGAGTTGGAAGTAGGGACTTGGGAAAAAAACACCAACGTTTTTGACGAAATGGTGAAACGTTACTATGGCACTTATCCCCTGCTTTCGACAATGCCTTTGACTACGGGTAAGGATTTTGCCTGGATCCAAACCGGGATTCTCTACCGACTCTACAAAATAGAGGAAATAAAAAACATGCAGATCAATGAATTTATTGTCTTAAACGAGCAGCTTTTCCAAAGCTATCATGATCCGCTGCAGGGTAGTTTGGGAAATTATAAGCACCCGATGTTGGCTGACGTTCTGCGGGTATATGCCACAAGCAAAAAAGAGTTTGCTAAAGTAGTGTTTGCAAATCAGAAATTGGACCTGGCCGAAAAATACTTAAAAGGGGCATTAGAACTCGAGCCAGAACTCATCGATACAGCCCAAATATTAGGAGCAGTTTATATCGCTGAAAAGAAATGTCCAGAAGCGGAGTCTCTACTTTTAGCTTCAGCTCAAAGATTTAACAACCAACCGGAAACATATAGATTGCTAGCTCTACTATACAAAGATTGTTTTGGAGATGAAGCAAAGGCGAGCGTCTATGAAAATGAATATCAAAAAAAGCTGAAAAACGACGAAACTGATTTAAATAAGTTTTGATCCACCTATGGGGAATTCTTCCATTTTTTTAAAACATAGATGTGACGTAAACCCAAATTCAGAAAATAGATAATAATTGCTCCATAACCGACTGCGGAAATAAACAATCCAAAGCGGAAACTACTGGGGTTATAACGCAAATAAATTTGGTGTTTTCCCTGATTTAGCCACAATCCTTGATTAATAAAATTTACGGGAAAAATTTCCTGTTGTTTTCCATCAACAGTTGCTTCCCAACCGGGATAATAAGAATTGGTGATAACTAAGACGCCAGCTTGATTGGTATTTACTGCCAGCTTTAATTCGGCATTTTGTTCCTGAAGAACATTGATGTCGGCTAAAATTGGTAGTGATGAACTCGGAGCAGTGAGTGGTTTTTCAACCACAGCTTCGGTTTTGGGATCGAAATCAGGATTGGTTACTTGAGTCAAAAAATCTTCAATAGTTGTTACAATTTTAAATTTACTAATCAGGTAATACTTGGGAACAGCCGCCTTATTCTTGTAAATATACATAGGTTGATTGTCAAAATCGGTTAACTCAAACTTTTTGTATAAACTCAAGTCGGAGTTAGTTAAAGGAAAGGCAGATAAAATATGCGTTGTATCGCGGAGACTGATTAAGCGCAATTGAAGAAAGTCAAGTTGCTGACTTTCGTTTGTAAGTTGATATGACGTAAAAATCAAACTGTTATAATAGTCTATCCGGCGCGGAGCGAGGGTTGAATAAGAATCCGGGGTTGACAAATTGTATAGCAGATTGAGATTTGGGGCTATTTCGTTCCTTAGTTCCAATAAGCGATCGGGTTTGCTCCAACCGTTTGTAGCTGCTTCCCGGATAGCTCGTGCGTGTCGATTGACCATATATACCATGCCGGGTTGATCATTTTTAATGATTTCTACAGCTTGAGGAACCTTTTGGAAATCGGCAAACGGAACCACATTGTGGTAATCTCTCCAGATCCAGAAAATGTCTCCTATGGAAAATAAAACCAGAATCACCAGAAAGATCGATTGATACTTACTCCGATTGAGAATCGATTTCTGGATTAAACTTAGTCCTTGGACAGCCAAGACGACAACAATAAAAGTAAATACGACCAAGAACCGTGCCGTAAATCTAAACAGTGAAAACGGCGGTAACATAAACAGGTATCGCAAAGGACCATCTCCTCCCAACATGAGCAAAACGGAAGTTGTTAACATAACTAAGTATATTCGCCCATTACGGAATTGTTTTATTTTGAAAAACGTAAGAATTACCAGAAATAGAGGTATGATTCCGATATATGCGGTATTTTCCCAAAATATAGACTGATATAGTTGAACTTGTGTTGAGTAAGTGCCGTCATGTGGATTGCCAAAAATAAATGGATTGATCAGCGTCAAAAAGTCTTTTATCTGAAAAGTAAAACCAAGGACCTCTGTCAAATTTCCGTGAGATCTACTTGATAGTTTTAGTAGTTCTAATGTAGGTAACAATTGTACAGCCGAAATGATCAGTCCCGCACCCAGCCCCAAAATAAAATAGCCAAGCGTTTTTTTGGGCTTGCTGATATATATTTTACCCGCTATATATATGAACAAGGCAAAGATCGTGATAAAAGTAAATTGGGGAGCGCCAGCGAATATTTGTTGTGAAAATAAAACAGCAAATACTAGACTCAAAGAAAGTTTAGGCTTTTCCAACAACAGTTCCGTAACCCAAAACAACCAAGGCAGAAAAACTGCAGCTTGCATGTTGGAAAAGTGGGCCAAATGGGTGACAAAAAATCCGGAAAAAGAAAATAAAAACGCACCGTAAAAAGAGGTTAACGGACTGAACTTGATTTGGCGGAGATATAAAAACATGCCTAAGGCGGCTTGAAAAAACGTAGCAATATAAGCCAGATTAAATGCATAAATTGCAGGCAAAAATTTAAAAGCCAGGAAATTGTAGAAATGAAAAACTCCGATCTGGGAATTGGCTAGTACTGGAAAACCGCCACTCATATGTTGATTCCAGAGTGGGAAATTACCAGATTTTAAAGATTCTGCGAGAAAATTTTTTAAGGGGAAATTGAAATACCAAATATCTGATATAGCTTGTTCGCTTGTTGCCAAAATTGACAAATTTGGGTAAAACAACTTGGCGAAGAACAGGGAAATTAGTATAAACAAGCCAGTTATAGCTATCAAATTTCGGTGGTTAAATGACGTTTTTATTTTACCGGACATATGCGTTAGAATCCAGTATATACTCCAATAAATTTAGCATCAATCTTGAGCTAGTCGAATATGACTCAGTATACATTAAAGTATTCGGTTTATGTTTAATTCAATACAGAATTTTGTTTCTAAGGTCTTTACCGGTAACCGTAAGTTTATCGGTCTTATAGTATTTTCACTAGGTTTAAGTTTTTTGGTTGTATTTAGACTTGATATAAACGCGGTGAGTATAGGATTGGATAATTCATGGATATACGCGATTAATTATGCCGCACTAAAAAATGTCAATTGGGGAAGTGACTTTCTTTTTACATATGGACCGTTTGGCTACCTGGTACACACTCTCGATTTAGGTAGTCATGTGTATCACCGTTTATTGTTTGAAGTGGTGTTTGCTGCCGTTTGTGGTATAGCGGTAGCTTACTTTTTGGGTAGCTTGGCAAAGATAAAGTACCTGATTAAATTTATTTTGGTGCCTTTGCTACTTTTTGTTATCTCCATTCAGTACTTCGAATGGAGATTTATGGCTTTGTTATTGCTTTTTATTCTTACTTTTCAGAAAAATAAACATCAGGCAGCTGTTGAGGTAATTATTGGTTGGGGGATAGGATGGTTGCTTTTAACAAAATTTTCTATCGGTCTTACAGCCTTGATCACCTTAATCAGTTGGAGCTTATTTAAGGGGAGTATTTACTCAATTTCGCGTTCGCTGATAAGTGACGTCATTTCGGTTTTATCCAGCTTCATTTTTTGGTGGTTTTTAGTCCACCGCAACTTAAGGGGTATAGTTTTATATGTCTTAGCCCAAATGGAATTGGTTAAAGGGTATTCTCAAGCCATGAGTTTAGTTTACGCAGATTGGCAATTTTTAGTTTGGTATTTGCTTTTCATTTTAGTTATTTTGTTGGTTTGGTGCTGGTTTATCATAAAAAATGACCGGGCCAAATCAGTGATGGTAGTGACACTCATTCCTTTATTTTTTGCTTGGAAATCCGCTATCTCAAGGCAAGATAGTCACCTCTTGATATTATTCTTTTTCATCCTTTTTGAATCTGTAATTTTGTTTGTTTATGCATTTACACGAACATCTATCATCAAAGCTTTGATACCGCTGGTGTTAGTTTTTATTATGGTAAGCGATTTAGCTGCAAACCAGGAAACTACGAGAGATATCTATGCTAAGCTTCTCTTGCGTCCGCTTAGTTCACTATCTGGTTATGATTTAAAAAAATTGCATCCAAATAATTTTTCGGCAGCCAGAAATGAACTGCGGGAGGATGCAAAGAGCGATTTAGTAAACCTCCGTCTTTCTCTAATGTGGTTAAAGGAAATAGGCACATCTACAATTGACATTTACCCCTTGGAAATTTCATATATAGCAGCAAATAATCTTAATTGGCGTAATCGGCCGGTTATTCAATCATATGCTGCATTTACGCCATATTTAGATAAACTGGGTGCTGACTTTTTCGCTGCAACTCGTAAACCTGAATATATATTGTGGCATGAAGGAAATAGAATTCCTAGTAGTTTGGAAACCATCGATCAACGTCAGGCTTTTTTGGACGAACCTATGACCTCGATGCAAATAATCAACAATTACGATCTACTTGATAGTGATATAAATAGAGATTTACTAAAGGTTCGCGTGTCACCGAGATTTGGTATTACCCAATTGTTGGTCAGCGAAAACGTGGCTTGGAACAGTTGGATAAAAGTACCGGCTAAGGAAAAAGGCGTAATTGGTTTTTCGACCACTTTTTCAGAACCAGTTTTACTCAAATTTTTTCGTTTCTTATTATTTCAACCGAGAGTAAGTTTATCTTTGCAATTTAAATCAGGTGAAGAGGCGACATATAGGTGGGTTTTTCGGAACGGCGACGCAAAATTTTGGATAAACCCATTCATAAAGTCAAAATCAGACCTCCGCTACTTTTTACTAAACCAAACTGCTCAAGAAGTAAACGCCATCCGTTTTGATATCGACACGAACAATTTCTTGCTAAATGACATCAATTTAACTTGGTATACGATGGCCTATGCTAAATAATTAGACTCAAAGAATCAAGCTTTGCTGGCGCAGAGGAAAAATTGTTTACCAAAGATGAAATGTAAGGGTCTTATACGCAAGTATAGTTTTAGCAATTGCGGCCAAAGAGGTAAAAAACGAACTTTAGTAGAATATGGCAGAAAAGGATAAAGAGTATAAGAAATAGTGTAATCGTTGGCACGAAGAGCCTCATTAATACTAGCCAACGTCAGAGGC
The DNA here is from genome assembly GCA_000995415.1 of Candidatus Gottesmanbacteria bacterium GW2011_GWC1_43_10. GTDB lineage: Bacteria > Patescibacteriota > Microgenomatia > UBA10105 > UBA10105 > UBA10105. The sequence continues at coordinate 8,583 of LCEX01000014.1, read as the reverse complement.
ACTTTATGGTCAAAGAAGTCCCAGTACGCACCTCCTACTAGTTTTATATCCGGTTGCATAATGAGAAGTCTGCCTTTTGGTTTGAGAATAAGATATGTTTCTCGTAAAATCCTAAAAACGTCTTCCTTATTTTCCATGTGTTCCAATAAATTACTCATAAATACAACGTCAATGGAGTTTGCATCGAATAACGATCTGGGTTTTTTGACTGAAGCGGTGATAACTTGAACGTTTTTCGCGGCCAATTTTTGGGTATGTTTATTTATATCCACCGCTATTTTTTTCTGACCGTGGATATTGTTAATAAATTCACACTCTCCTGCTCCCAAGTCCACGATCGTATCTGTCGGATGAATAAATTTTTGTAAAAATTCCCGACATAGGATTTTCCATAGTTTTTCTTTGCGGACGCGTTCAAATGAAGAAAATCTAGAGTTGTACAGTTTCTTAACATCGATCATGGGACTTGATTTATGTTGATACTCTTATAAAGAGGTTTATAGGTACCTACTTTATCAGATTAACCATTTATGGGCAAACTTTTTTTAGTTAAAGAGTAAAAGATGCTAATATAACAAAAAGATGAAACTTATTTTATTGGTTTTTGTTTTAATTTTTGGTTACTGGGTTCTTGCCGGTAGCCTGTTGACTAAAACTCCTCCGGTTTGGACTGATGAAGCAATTTATGCTGATATGGCTAGAAATTTTTTGCAAACCGGACACTTAGAACCAGATTTAAATCGAATAGTAAGCACCACCCCCAACTATACGTATTATTACCCGCCGTTGTTTTTTTATGTTTTGAGCGCTTGGTTTAGATTTGTGCCGTTGACTATTGAGAGCCAACGTCTTTTTTCCCTTTTGCTGGGAAGTTTATTCACCTTCATATTCATCGCTCTGATCAGGCGATTTTTAGGTAGCAGATCTTTGGGGTTAACGCTAATGGTTGTGGCCGGCATGTTTTTAGATAACATCTTTTTGTCTTACTCCCGTTTTAGTCGACCGGAAATGTTACTCCTGGTTTTCTGGGGTCTCTCTTTATATTTTTTCTGGCCAATCTTAAAAGTCAAAACACAGGACCAAATAAATTCTCGGCAGTTTCTGTTGAGTGGGTTGTTTGCAAGTCTGGCTTTTTTGTCGCACTACATCGGTATCTTTATTGTTTTAGGTTATACGACTTACTTTGTGATCACACAAAAGTGGCGTTTTTTAAAATCTAAAAAATTTTATTTACTAATAGCGGGATTTATTTTACCAGCTACTTATTGGTTATTAATTGTGCTAAAGCATTTTTCCGAACTTCAGAGTCAAATCTATTTTCTCGGTTTATTTAAACATGCCAGTCCGTGGTCGTTCAAAAGATTCTTGTTCGAAATCTCGCCAAACATTTTGGTTGGACCGCTTTATTTGACAGTAATTATGATGAACTTCGTTGACTACGTGAGGTTTAAACACAAGCAATCTTTACTAATAGCCATTAGTTTTGTCTGGGTGTGGATCTTAATAAAATTTATGAACAATATTACCTACTACTTGCTTTTTGTTCCTATGGTTTACTTAGGTCTAATCAATATGTTGGATTCATATTCTCAAAATAAATTTTTCAAAATGTCGTTATTGCTTTTGCTAGCATTGCTATTTTTTAACAGTCAGATATTTTTGGAGCAATATAGCCGATACGGAGGCGAAAGTTATTCTTATGAAAAATTCACTGACAAACTTCTGGCACAAATTCCTGATGAAAAACAGGTATTTTTGTCGGTGATCCCTGATCCATATCACGGTTTTATCAAAGCCAACAGGAAGAATATCTTAAAAGAATATCCGACGCCGGGAACAGATGAAAAAAATTACATTGAGTTATTGGAGAAAAGCGACTATATCATTTTCAACGGTTTTTATGGTACGCCGCAGTTTAATCAGCTCTTGCAAAACTTCATGGCGGAAAATAAAAATAATTTTGAAGCGGTTTCTTTAAATGAACCAGAACAGTTTCAGGCAGTGATCTTCAAATCTCGTTCAACCGAATCTCGATAATTGCCTTAAGAGAAGACAAAAGTTCTTTGAGAGTGGCATGTGACTTTCCTTGCGTCCGGTCGGTGAAAGTGATGGGAATCTCCCGAAACTTGACTCCCCTTTTTTGCAGCAAATAGGCGATTTCCGAGAGAGTGATAAAGCCCGGATGTTTGATTTGGGATAGGTCCAGCTTTTTTAGATCCGAAGTGCTATAACAACGAAAACCATCAGTGTAGTCGTGGATAGGAATTTGTAATACCAGCCGGGCGTAAAAGTTGGCCAGTTTACTAAGTACTATCCGCCACAGTGGCCAGGCGACGATCTTACTGCCTCGGACATATCTTGAACCCACCACAACTGTTTGCGGAGCCCCTGCCGCGAGCAGTTTGGGGATTTCTTTGGGATCATGCGAAAAATCAGCATCCATTTCAATCACATATTTCGTTTGGGCAAAGTTACTTAAAATATATTGGAAACCGGCTACACATGCCGCTCCCCGACCTTTGTTTTTGGTTCGAACCAGTAAATGCAGGTTGGCACATTTTCTTTGCAGTTGTTTAATTAGTACTAGTGATCCGTCAGTGGAATTGTCATCAACGATTAAAATATTCAAATCAGGATAAAGAGAAAAAATCTGCTGTACTAGTTGACCGATATTTTTTTTCTCGTTTAAAGTCGGGATGACGACAAAAGTTTTTTTAAAATTCATGAATTATTTTTTTGAGTACTGATGTTTTACCATTATCCTGGATAAATAAAAGCAGATCAACCCATAGGTCATAAGTGAAATAGTTAACCCTAAAAAGACACTTTGAGGTTGGAACCGCATTTTTATTTGATGTTGGCCTTCAGGGATGAGAAGACCTTGGTTGAAGACGTTGACTGGAAACACATCGGTACTTTTATCGTTAACAAAAGCTTTCCAGCCGGGATAGTAAGAATTGGCAAGGACCAAAATCGCCGGCTGATTGGTACTGACTTCCAGTTGGACTTCGTTGGTAGTTTCTTTTAAGGGTGTGATTTTTGCTTCCAGCTGAGTTTGATTGATGGGTAAGTTAACTGGTTTTTCCAATATAACTTCGTTCTTTAAATCAAAGTCTGTTTGATTGAGCTGGGTTTGAAAATCTTCGAGCGTTTCGCTTAGGCGGTATTTTCTTACTAAATAATATTTGGGTAATGCAGCGGGATTTTGGTAAATATACAAAGAAGATTTATCTAAAGTAGGCAGGTCAATTTTTCCTTCCAGTTTGAGATCAGAATTGGTAAGGGGAATCGGGGTTAATATCTGGGTAGTATGTCTTAAATTTAGAAGCTTCATTTCCATTTGCCCTAAGGCCGCGCTGTCGGTAGCAATATGGTAGGCCGTAGCCAAGAGGCCGTTGTAGTAGTACAGGCGTTTGGGAGTGATTGAGGCGGCATAAGCATCAACTGTGGGTAATTCAAAGACCAGATTGAGATTGGGTGCTAGTTCATTTCGCAAATCGAGATAGCGCTCCGGCCTTTGGCTGCCGGTTTGGAAAAACTCATCCCAGGCCCGAGCATTTTTTAAATATGTATAAATAGATCCCAGTTCTTTTCGATTTAGTAACTGCATGACTTGGGGTTGGGCTGCGTATTTCTGGAAACTAACTGTCGGATGATAAAACCACCAAATGTAAAATAAATTAGCAACAGATATAAATAACACCACTCCGGTAAGCCAGAGGCGTGGTGATTTGCGCCGGATGATAGCCGTTAATAAATCCAGTCCATATCCGGCAAGTAGAGCGAGCGTAAACAGAAAGATGAGCAAAAACCGCGAGGGGAAACGGAAGAAGGAAAAAGGAGGTATCGTCAGTAAAAAATATAAAGGTCCGGCTCCGCCAATTATCAATAAAAACATGAAACATAAAGCCAAAAGGTGACCAAAACCGGCGGATATTTTTTTGATCTTCATTAGGGCAATAGCCGCAAGTATCAATGGCAAAATCCCGATATAGCCGGTATTTTCCCAAAATAACGAACCGTCAAAGTCTTTAAAATGCGGGTAAGTACCCAACTGCGGGTTACCAAAAGCAAAGGGATTTAAAAAACTTAAAATGTGTTTAGGAGGAAACTTATAAAACAGGAGTTCGGTGACATTTAGCCCGGTAGACCGATGGGAAATCGGCAATAGTTCTAAAGTGGGTAGAATTTGCGCTGCCGAAATGATGAGGGCAAAAATGAGGCTGGCGCCAATTACCCAGATTTTGCGCCAGCTGATTTCTTTTGTGGCGAGTCGGTAGCCTAGGTAGATCGTCAGTCCAATGAGAGTAATGAAGACCATTTGCGGAAAACCTGAAAAAAGCTGCTGCGAGACTAAAATGCTTAAGACCAATACCCAAGTCAATTTCGGTTTGACGAGGATTTTTTCAACTGCGTAAAAGATGAGCGGCAAGAAACTCGAAGTCTGTAACAAATTGAAGTGGGAAATGTGGGTGATGAAAAAGCCGGAAAATGTATAGATAAACGCCGTCAAAAAAGCTGCTCCCCGTGACATTTTTTTGACTCGGGCAAAGAGGTACATGCCTAAGGCAGCCTGGAAAAACATCACGATAAAGCCCAAATTAAAAGCATGTATCGGCGGCAAAAAACGAAATGCGAGTAGATTGTACCAGTTAAACGTCCCGATTTGACCTTCAGCCAGATCCGGAAAGCCGTTATTGCGATATGGGTCCCAAACGGGCAGCTGACCTGCTTTTAAGGACGTATTTAAAAAATTTTTCAGCGGAAAATTCAAATACCAGATGTCGTTGGCGCCAATTTCACTGGTGGCAAAAATCTGCGGCTCCGGAAAAAATAACCGGCTAAAGAAAAGCAAGATCAAACCAAGTAGTAAACCTAAAGCAATCAGATCAGATTTCAACCCCGGATTTTTACTGTTTTTCATAATTTGGTTTTGGTCTTGGGTTGGACGAGGAAAGTGACGGCCATCCCCAGATGCGAAGAGCGGCGGCGTTGGGTGGCAAAGCCGTTCGTGCGGATGAGTTGGTCCAGTTCCCGGGCGGAAAAGGGGTGTAAATGCGCGTGTTTCCAGACCCGGCCCGGGCCGAAGCTAGTCCACCCCCACCAGATGATTCTAAACAGTAAACTGCCGCTATCCATTTCAATTAGGGCGTGACCCGCAGGTTTGAGTACGCGGCGGATTTCGTGAAGCGCTGTTTTCGGTCTAGTCAGATGCTCTATGGTTTCACTACACATGACCAGATCAAAAGTGTGTTTGGGAAAAGGCAGTTTGTGCGCATCAGCTACCTTAAAATTAAGTTTCGGATACCGAGTCTTGGCTTCGGTTATTGCTGATTTATAAACGTCAATGCCGGTGACTTGGCTTTTGGGAAAAAGCTGCGACAGCAAATGACTTAAGTGCCCACCGGCGCAGCCTACTTCCAAAATGGTTTGGGGCGGCGAATTTAAATTGGCCAATACTTCTTCAAACACGCGCCATTTGCGCTCGTGCCACAGACGTTGAAATACGTTTAAATGGAAGTAGTAGTCAGGTGGAACCTGCGCCCAGATTTTTTGTAATTTTTTGGCACTTGGTATTGGCATAGTTTGCTCATGGAAAAGACTTTTCTAACTGTGTCATAATAGCATAAGTGGGAGGTTTAACGGAAGAATAGTTTTATTCAACTGCTAACTCAAATGTTTCCGGATGTTCCAGAAGATTTTTGATTGAGGAGAGAAAGAATTCAAAATCCCCAAGATCCTTACTAATAATTTGATGTAATTCTTGGCAACTTACTTGCGCATAAAAATGTACCAGCCGGTTTCGGTATTTGGCCATTTTGACTAGGGTTTTTTCGGCAAATTCATTGGGGACGATGTGGTGCTCTCCCATTTTCAGGGCGATTTCTTTGTATTGAGTAGCTTGACCTCCGGGAATCCGTGAAAGGATATGCGTACTGATATTAAACACGCCTTCAAGTGCCCGGTGTAGATGGAACTCGGCCAACTTCCAGCCTGTGCCTTGTGAGAATTCGTCAAGGTTTTGTTGACTTAGGTTTTTAAGTTCTGCTAGTTCTGTCTCGATACCCTCAATTCTTTTAACGACGATAGCTTTTTCAATACTTAATTTTTTCATATTCGGCTTAAAGTGGCATTTTGAAAAATACTCCTAAGAGGCGCAAAATCGGCATATTTGTTCATCACCTGTTCGCGAAACTCGGCAAAAACTTGAGGACTTTTTTCATAGAGAACTACGCCGTATTTTGAAACATGATACTGTAATTCCATGGGGGCATCACGCAAAAATACAATATCTATATCGACCAGTTGGTTGATTTTGGCAGATAATAAGTCATAAAGTCCGTCATAGATATCTTTTTCTGAAAATGATTGTGGTGGGTGTTGAGGCAATACTCCAAAATCATAATCACTCTCGGTGTGAGTCGAATTCTGCGCGCGCGAGCCAAACAGCACTAACAAGATCACTCCTAGTTTTTCCAGAAGTTTTTGTTCTTGAGAAGTTAGAGTCAGTAATGCAATACCCATATATTGTTGAGTATAGTATACAGCAAACCGGGGATGATTTTGCAACTATTTCCGATAGAAAATCGTCATCGCGAGGCTACGAAGTAGCCGTGGCGATCTCATGAGATTGCTTCGCTACGCTCGCAATGACAAAATAATAGCGGAAGTCTGAACTGTTACAGTTTTGTTATTCGTATGTTACTCTGAAACCAGATGATTGTGATGATTTTATTTGCAATGGGTCTGTGTGTGGGTTCGTTTCTCAATTTTATGATCTGCGGAGCCAATAACTTGTTCCTGTAAAATTTAATCGAACTTGAAGTTATTATACGTTTTTTTGCAAATATAAGTAAATTTGCTTGGCAAATTGGGTTAGGTCTTCGATGTCTTGATGTACGATTTGATAAATGATTTTTGGCGACAGAGTCGCATACTCATGAACCAAGCGGTTTCTAAATCCGGCGATTTTTGCCAATTTCTGAGCCATGTCGCTCGTAATAATGTTTTCTTTTGCGAGTATAAAGCCTAATTCGCGGTACATAGTGACTGTACCCAATCCGTTTTCGGCGACGATGTGGTTGGCGATATCCAGAGCTGTCTGACAGGCTTTTTCAATATGCCGTTCTGCCAGGATTTCCGTATCAGATCTTTCTATAAATTGGTTTTCTGGTTTCTGCTCCATTTTCTTTACATCTGAAATATACTCTTCCAATTGTTTCAGTTTTATTTGGAGGTTTTCTTTATTAAGCGGCATAGGTGTCCTCCTTGAGTCTTTTTTCCATTTCCGTAATTTGCAGATTCAGAAAGGGTTGGAAATCCTGATAGCGGCTCATAATTTGGGCTTCAATATCAGCTTTTTGTGAAGCAGATTTGACACAAATCGGCTTACCCTTGATCATTTCCAAAGCCAGAACCGGTGATGTTTGGGTAGTCAGAAGTTGCACATCCACGTTGTCGGTATGCAAAAGTTGCATCAATTTATCAATAAATTGTAAATGTAATTGATCTTTTCCCTCGGCCTGATAATCAAGCATCACGGCAATATCAATATCACTTAAGGAATTTCCGGTACCGCGGGCCTGCGAGCCATATATATATACCGCAACTATGTGCGGCTGGGTGGAAAAGTATTGATTGATGCTGGAAAGTTGTTTTTGAGTCAACATAGATAACAGTTTAACAGGTGTTTGCGATCAAAGTCAAAAAAATATGATAAGCTGGTAAGATGGAAGTATTTACACTTCTGGCATTATTTACATTTGGTATCGTGGTGGGTTCATTTCTCAATGTCTTGATCGACCGGTTGCCGCAGGGGGAAAGTCCCTGGCGCGGCCGGTCTCACTGCGACCATTGTCAAAAAAACCTGGCGATGCTTGATTTAATCCCGGTTTTATCTTTCATATTTTTAGGCGGTAAATGCCGTTATTGCCACAAGGCGTTATCGATCCAGTATCCGGTGATCGAGTTGGTAACAGGTTTGCTGTTTGTTTTTACTTTTCTGTATACTTCACAAATTTCTACTTCGAACTTCGAACTTCGAACTCTTGTCCTATTTATCATTTTCTGTTCTTTTCTAGTCATATTTATGGCTGACTTAAAATATCAGATAATACCTGATGAAATGGTTATTATGCTAGTTTTAGGTAGCCTAATACACAACTTTTCTACGAATAGTAATATATCAATATATCAATATATTGTTACAGGCATAGGAGCGGGTTTATTTTTTTTGGTTATTTTTATAGCCACTAAAGGTCGCGGCATGGGTTTTGGCGATGTCAAATTGGCTTTGGTTTTGGGCCTATTTTTGGGATTTCCGCAAATCATCATTGCTTTATATCTCGCATTCTTGACAGGTGCGGGAGTATCTCTCATACTGATAATACTTAAGAAAAAAAAGCTTAAAGCTCGGATTGCATTTGGACCGTTTATGCTAAGCGGAGCAGTAATAAGTTTTTTTTATGGAGGTAGGATTTTACAATGGTATCTCAATTTTCTGCGCTAAGAGGCTGTTTTAAATTTGGTAATTTTTACAGATATCAGCCTCATAAGAGCCTGTATTTATTTCGCTCAAGGCGG
>LCEX01000013.1 GCA_000995415.1 Candidatus Gottesmanbacteria bacterium GW2011_GWC1_43_10 | reverse complement strand
AAACTATTCCAGAAGATCAGAGAACAAGATCACCAAAGCGGTTCAAATAGAAAAACCTAACCCCGTTTTCACTTCACTTATTCAATTAGGTATGACTCTGCGTAGAAGAGCGTAAATATTCACTTTTGCCAACCTGCGGGTCCTGCCGCTTGCCACCCCAAAATCGCCGTACCGCGGGGCACCCCGCTTTTGGGGTCCCTGGCTTCGCGTCACCCGCATACAATAATTGATTTATTGAGAGGTACTGAATTCACTCTAGTGAAAACATTGCCAAAGACGGCTAGATGTGGTATACATTGCATACTTTGGGACAAACCTCATGAAAAAAATCCTTACTCTTTTATTTGTAGTTTTGGTTATCGGCGGAAGTGGAGCCGGCTTTTTGTGGTTGAAAAAAAGCAGCAGTAAAGGTGCGGCAGAACTCAAGGTAAATTCCACTCCGGTAGCCACTGTCTATTTAGATGACCAAAGTTTGGGTAAAACTCCGTATCAAGGTCAGGTCGCGGCAGGGGAATATACGCTGAAACTAGTTCCAGAATCCGGAAATCCGCAATTTTCAGCGTGGGAGAGCCGGATCAAATTGCAGCCGAATCTATTGACTTTTGTCAACCGTGATTTTAGTGAAACTGATCTCACCTCCGGTGGGGAAGTCTTGACGCTTGAAAAAAGTTCCGGTAAAAAAGCCGAACTGACTGTCTTATCAAATCCTGATGGTGCCACAGTCACGGTTGCAGGAACAGATCGCGGTACCACCCCACTTATTATCCGTGATTTGGATCCGGGAAAATATGATCTAGTTCTGACTTCAGCCGGGTTTAGAACCCGTAGCCTGGCGATAAAAGCCACCGGTGGTTACAAACTGACTGCCAATCTGCAACTAGCAGCTATGGGCACGGTTTCCGGTACAACCGCTGCTACCATACCGAGTCCAACTCCGACTCCCACTTCGTCACCAACTTCAAAACCTGGTCCGACAACTACACCCAAACCCAAAGGGACGCCGCCGCCAAAGCCGTATGTGGAAGTTCTTGATACCCCGACCGGATTTTTAAACGTCCGTCAAGAAGCCTCAACTTCCGCCGAAATTTTAACCAAAATCAATCCCGGTGAACTCTATTCACTACTTGACGAAAACAACGGTTGGTTCAAGATCGTTTACGAAGACAGTAAAGAAGGTTGGATTTCCGGTCAATACGCCAAAAAGTACGAGTAAAGTTTACCCTCCGATGATATAGATAATCAAAATTGCGACTAGTGCCCAGGAAATGACTGTACTCATGAGCGGCAAATCAGAAGTCAAAATTTTTTCCGGAGATTCTCCCTGGCCTTCATAAATAAGCTGCATATAGCGCATGATCCCAAAAAGCACGAACGGGATGGTAGCCATCAACCACTTCCGATCCGGCGGAAACGTATCCAAAATATAGGTCCGATAGCTCCACTTGGATATCGGCGGACGTTCCAAAAAAGTATAAAAGGTATAAGCAATCCAGGTTGAATTGGCAAACATCGCCGTATAAGTGTCTAGTAGTTTTTCTGAATAATGACCGAGAGTGGAGCGTGTTTCTTTGGGATTGGTGCCAGGATAGTTTTGGATGAGCGTCAACTCTGCCCGGCGTTTACCGATAGCCAAAAATAAAGATAAAGAAAACACAGCTAGACTTAACCAAATCGACAAATGAAAACCAGTCGCTGCCTCACCGGCATAGACGCGCAAAAAGTAAGCCATGGCAATTACCAGGATATCGATCACCGCAAAGTGCTTGAAAAAAAGCGTATATGAATAAGAAAGTAAGGCAAATACCAGCGCTATAGCCAAAAATGTCGAGTTGATAGTCAAACTACCCATAATACCTACAACCAATAAACCAAAAGATAGACTAAGAGCTGCGGGTCGGGAGATGGCACCGCTGGCTATGGGGCGGTATTTTTTAAAAGGATGTTTCCGGTCTTTATTTGCATCCATGACGTCATTAAACAGATAGTTGGCGGAGGAGATGGCACAAAAAATCAGAAAAACCTTGATACTCGTGATAACCAAATCCTGGTTAAACAGCTGGCCGGTAAAAATGATTGAAGTAAATACAGCTAAATTTTTGAGCCACTGCCGGGGGCGGACAGATTTAAAAATAAAAAATAAGTTCATTAATTTTCAGTGTCGGTTTTATTGGGTTGATGCAGTAAATATGATAGCCACAATAAAATACCGCCAACTGTAAGGCTGATAGTCAAAAACACAAAGACTTTTTGTTGGCTATTCAAAGTCAGTGTGAGTACGCCCAGTATAGCCGAAACCAGCCAGTAAAACAACGCGATTCGGCGTTTGCCCCATCCCAGGTCCAGCAAGCGATGGTGTAGGTGACTGCGGTCAGCCAAAAATGGAGATTTCTTACTGACAATCCGGCGAAACAAAGCGTAGGCCGCATCAAGCATGGGAATCGCAAGTATTAAGAGGGCTGACCCGACTTTGCCTCCGGAGAGGATAGCAATGGTAGCTAGTAGAAGTCCGGCCAAAGTTTTCCCGCCATAACCCGGCAAAATTTTTTGCGGATAAAAATTCCAGGGTAAAAATCCCAAAAAAGCTCCAGCGGTGATGAGTGCCAGTTGGGCTACTACAGTCTGGGAAATATCGTGCGCTGAAAAACGCAGACTCAACAAAGCCAGTGTGGTAGCCGCAATTGCCACAAATCCCGGCATTTGTCCGTCCACTCCGGACGACCAACCAACGATATTCATCGTCCAGACGATCCAGAGTACCGCAAATATATCAGCCCAAACCATGATGGAATGAGTTCCAAAAAAAGAAAACGAAATCCTCCAAGTTTCCAAAGACACGACTCCTCCTAGAGGGTTGGTGATAAAGGGAATACCAACTCCGACTCCGACCACAATTAGCGCTACCAGTATATTAGCCGCAAACCGAAGGTAAGGCGATAAATCCTGCCAGTCATCCCAGAGTCCAATCAGGGTTGCCAGAGCTGTAGCTAGAAGTATCCCGATGACCACTTTGTTTAGAGGCAGAAAAATAAGGACGCTTAACACAATTCCGGTGAACAAACTCAAGCCGCCGGCTCGGGGTAAAATGCCCTTATGGGTATGGGCTGGGTGTTTTCGGACACGCGGGTCATCAATCAAACCGTGTTTCATAGCCCAACGCATCACTTGAGGGGTAGTAAAGTAGGTGATTAAGCCAGCGATCAGCGCCGGCAGCAATAGTTCTAGCATACTTGGTTCTTTTACTAGTTTTAAGTTAACAAAAGTATGATTTGGATGTTAGTGACAGCAACCAAAAAACAAATGACCACGGTAGTCACCAGAATGAGTCGGGAATAAAAGTTGGATAGCGGCTTAACCAAAGCTGCAAACGTCACATTTAAACCTAAAATCAGCAAGGTACCAAAATGAAGGAGCAACAAAGACAACGGATTAGTCAGTTGATCTTCGCCCCATGGCAGAGAATAGTAAAAAGGCATCACTGGCGGAAGTTTACGCCAAAACCAAGCCAAAAAAGAGAACGAGCTAAATAGTATAACCAAACTTAAGATTGACGACCAACGAAAATATGGATCCTCTTGGAAGTCACGCAATCTGGTTTTTAGGTCTGTAAGTTGCATAGTTTGTTTAGGAACTGTCCGAAAATAACTTCCCCAAACTGACGTGTCTTTTTGGCAAGCTTCTTTGTTGCTGTCAAACTCAAGTATACGCCGTATACTATCGTTTGCCAGCGTCTTGAATCTTGCTCAAAAATCCATGTGATTTTGTGTAACTTATTTTCGGATAGCTCCTTATGGCAATTGGGAATTGATACGGAAACTTCCTGATTCAGAGATAGTAAATGCGCGCCTGGGAAAAAAGGGGTAACTCGTCGCCCAGGCACTTTCCGGCATACCGACTGATCCGACGTAACGTGGAGGAGTGATACGCTGCGGATTGTAGAGGAAAACCGGCGCGGATTTGCCGACGTAATATAACGTTTCATAATAAACCAAAGGCGTTTGGGCATACACCAGATCTCCCGGTTGAAGTAGCGGTAAGACTTGGGTAAAAGTGGTTCTGAGATCGACTTTGCGGTGAAATGACACGGCAAATAAATCAATAAGTATTGTAAGTATCACTAAACTCCAACCGACCCAATTTTTGAGTTTTGGACGAAGAAGATATTGCAAATAAAAACTTACCAACCAGACTTCGCCTACAGTCACAAAAATGACATAGCGATGGACGTAGATCGGTTTAAGTAAAGAGATGCCCAGAACCAAAAAAGTTGGTATATAGACCCAGAAAAAAAACAAGTCATATTTCCGGCGTAACTTGGCATTTGACCAGAGACTGAAGGTGATGACAATAATTCCCACAGATAGGATTTGCATCCACCCCCAGACATTTCCCGGCGTACCTTCATAACCAACATACAGGTTACCCAAAACAGAAACCACCAGATTTAAATCCACTGGGTACATCCACATCGGGCCGCTAGCTGCAAACTGTTTGAGAAGAGTTGGGATCCAAGGTAGATAAAGTAGGAAAAACCAGATGGAATTTTGTCCGATCCGGCGCCAATCTTTTTTAAATCCCAGATAGGCGATTTGGCTGATCACTACAAATGCCATAAAAGGTTGGGTATACATTCCGGCCATAGTCGCAAGGATATGCCACCACCAGTTTTGGGTATAGAAAAAATACATGGAGAGAGTAGCTAACAAAATCAGCAGCGAATACATCCGTAGTTCAAAAGCAAAATAGAGAAGCATCGGGTTGACGGCCATCAAAGCTGTGGTCAGGATGGCGGCCGGTTGCGATTTAAAAATTTTCTTGGCAAAGATATAGACGACGGCTAAAAAACACAACCAGAAAGCTACTGATAAGCCGCGCAAAGCTATTTCACTGCGACCAAAGATTTGTAGCCAATAATGAAGCAAGATGTAGTAGAGTGGAGGATTGAAATCGCCACTGGTACGGCGGATAAGTTCGGATAAAGAATCTTGGGCGATCCACACAGAAAAAGCCTCATCCCGCCACAAGCTCTGAGTCCAGTAGAAAAGAGGAGTGTGATTCATGAAAAAAGCAGTAATGGTGTTTAACATAGGATTGTTATTATCAAATGCATCTGACTTAATAGATTGGGAAAATTTTAATTGACCTAATTTCTAATTATTCTAAAAAAAATCCCAATTTCCAAAAAATTGGTGCTTGTTTAGGTCAATTAGGTTAATTAGAAATTAGACATTACTAAATTTTCTCCGTCACCCTATATTCTAACTTTTTACCCAACATCATGCGAGTGTGGGCATCCAAACCCGGTAGGGCAGACAAAAAGAAAGATACCACCGGTAAGGTGAGCCATTGCAAATAAAGAATCGGGATTTTCCAGAGTTTAAATTCTTTAGGCCTAGCCGGTTTGGCGCGTAAATCTAGTATGATCATGATGAGTAAAAAGCCGATCGAAAACGTCAAAATGGCAGAAGAAAGTTGTGCCAGGTTGTGACCTAGAACCGTGCGTGAGAAGTTTTTATTGATGATTGGGGGAATAGTTGAACCCAAAGTCAAGATAAACCAGTTAGTCGGCCAAAGAAGGTGGTTTTCCAAAAGGCGTAGTACGCGCATGGTTTTGTCCCAAAAAGGGATGGTGGTATTGGTAAAATAGTTTTTGAGGACATATGGTAGGTCTGATACGCCCCAGGCCCAACGTTTGTGTTGTTCGTATTGGTTAACCATGGTTTTCCAAAACCCATGGGATTCGGCCGCATCAGCCAGCACCGGTAAATATAAAGGTTTGGTTTTGACTTTTTCCCCCAAGGCAAAATAAGTTTTGAAAAACAGGTGGTAGTCTTCGGGAATGACATCCACTCCCCAAAATCCAACCTTAGCTACCGTTGCCAAAGACAAAGAATAAGTAGAGAAATTGATCAATCGATCGCCTTGAGGCAAAATCGATAAGTTGAAGATGCTGCTGACTGTATTGACCACTCGACCGGGGAGGGGAATCCGCCAGATATTGGAATAAAAAAGAATCGCCGGCTGGTAAAAGTGAAACTCGCGCTCGGGATCAGTCAGAAAAGCATTAGTCAAATACGAGTAATATTTGGGATGTAGTAGGACGTCGGCATCGCAGGAGGTGACGGTGACCCAATTTAGATCAAATCCCAGACGCTTTAGTTTTTTGGTGATGACTTTGCCTGCCCAGGCCATGTTGGCAGATTTACCCGCGACTTCGCCTGGGATTTGCGGATGTTTGGTGACCCAAAAGTATTTGAACTTGCCGCTAAATTTGGCTTTTAAATACTGGCTGGTGGTAGTAGCTTCAGCGTCTTTAGCTTCAGTAGCTAGAACAATGATCAGATGAGAGAGGGGAAAATCCTGTTTTAGTAGGTTAGTCAAAGTTTCTTCAAGGACGGTGATAGGCTCCTTAAATTCGGGGATGATCACGACATGATAAAGTTTTTGCCAGTCGGGGATTTGCTCAATCTGTCTTCGCCAGTCAACTTTGACGTGAGCGGAGATGGTCAAGAAAGCCCGGACACCGTTAAATGCCATGGTAAACGACTTATAAAACCAGTAGACGTCAAATCCCAGTACAAAATAGGCGACCAAGGCGGGATGCCAAAAAGAGAGCCAAATTGGCATGGTGATCAAGCCCCAGGAAAGTAAGGGGATCACGATCTCGAAAAACCGGCGACTTTTGAGAGGATAGCGCTCAATTAAGCGTTTCATAAGACTCTTCTTAATTTTAACACACCGGTAACAAATAGGGCACTACGAAAGGCAAAACTTCAGCCTAACCGAAATAAGCGCAAAGCATTATTTGTGGATAAGTGGATAACTTCGGAGAGGGGAGTAGTCTGATATTTAGCTACGGTTTGAGCGATATATGGTAAATATCCCGGTTCATTGCGCTTCCCTCGATATGGAACTGGAGTCAAAAATGGGGAATCAGTCTCAAGTAGCAGTCTATCCAAAGGTGTGGCTGCCACTAGAGCAGAGTAGTCTGAACTATAGGTGATATTTCCATCAAAACCGACGTAATATCCCATAGTAATTATCAGTTGCAGCTGGGGAGTGCTACCGCCAAAACAATGCCAAACGCCAGGTAATACTTGAGCGGGTTTGATATAGTTGTTAGGTGGGGAGTGCTTGCGGGAAATCTGCTGTCCTAGGGACGACTTGTCAGCCGTAGCTTCGGCGAAAGCTGATATAGTTTGTATCATATCATCATGAGCATCACGGCAATGCAGAATCACCGGTAATTTGTGGATAACTGCTAGTTCCAGTTGTAGTTCCAAAAGTTGTTTTTGTTTAAGTTGGTATTCTTTTGTAATGTGTGTATTTTCATATTTTGTATTTTTATACACGTGGTAATCCAGGCCGATCTCCCCTACTGCTACGACTTTTGGTTGGGTGAGTAGTTCTTTTAGTTGTTGTCTCAAGTCGTCATTAAGTGCCAGATCAGGATCTTTGGCATGATGGGGGTGGATGCCGACCGCGGCATAACAAGTAGCGTAAGTTTGGGCGATCTCAACAGCCTGTTTACTAGATGCTAGATCAGTTCCCGGAATAATGATCTTCTCTACTCCTGCTTCTTGAGCACGTCGCACAACATCGTCGAGATCTTTGGCAAACGCCTGAAAATTCAGATGACAATGAGTATCGATAAGCATATCGCTCCCCTATTATAAACACAGTTAATCCAAATTGACTAATACTCAACAAAAGAGAAGCAGAGATAATAATTTCCCAAAAAATTACATAACAAAGTCGCTGAGAAATTAGGCTATTTCCCTACTCTGGGAGGGTTTTATTGATATAATGTTAGCACTTAAGTAAGTCGCGGAGCTAAAAACGGATAATAAAAATCCACGAAAATTTATGAATTGGATACTTGCCAGCACCCTGATGTTTATTTCTTCGGTTATGCTTTATCTTTTGGTGCGGAAAAGTTCACTTCTCAAAACTCCTTCACAATTTAACAACTTGGCGATGTTTATAGTCCCGCTGATGGTTTATTTAATTATGGTTGGATTTACTCGGGCCGATATGCGCATCAACTTTTACGAGTTTTTGATAATTCTTGTTTCAGCGATATTTTTTAGTTACCTGGGAAATGTATTTTCCTTAAAAAGCATTGAGTATGCGCCAAATCCCGGGTATAGTTTGGTACTTTCAAAAAGTTATGTGTTGTTTACGACAATTGCGGCAATTTTTTTGTTTCAGGCTACTCTTTCGTGGCAAAAAGCTGCCGCCATCATGTTGATCATCATTGCTTCGGCCCTCATTATGATCACTAAAAAATCTCAAGACAAATCTCATGTTTGCCCGTCTTGGTTGCCTCTATCTATCGGGTCATTTTTTTGTTGGGGTTTACTAGCTTTGTCGTCAAAATATTTACTCACTTTGGGAGTATCAATTCTGGCTAGGCTCACATATTTAATTGCTATCGTCACAGTGCTGATTCTTTTGGAAATGAGACAAAAGAAGATACACTGGAAAATGCTGACCAAAGAACAAATGATGGTGCTCGTGTTTATGGGTTTATCATCCGCCGGTTTTAACTATTTTATGCAAGAAGGATTTAATACGGCTCCAAATATCGGATACGTCAATGCGATGAATGCTTCGTCAATCGCCGCAGTGGCTTTTTTCTCGGCAGTTATTTTCGGAGATGAACTATCAAAACAAAAAGTGCTGGGGATCATTGGAATGACTCTGGGACTCATGCTGTTGGTAGTGTAAATTCAAAAAAATTTCCAACAGATAAGAATCTTTAATTAAGAAAGTCGGGGAAACAGTGGTGGTTGAGATTTTATTTGAGAGCCGGAGAACTGCGTGAGAATTTTTTCTGCAGTGTCTGGCAAAAAAGGCTGGAGATGAAACGCGATCTCCCCTATTTCATTAACTGCTTTTTGTAAAACTTCAGTTAATTTTTTTTGATCAGTGATTTTCCAAGGTTCGTTGTCGTTAATAAATTTATCCGTAATTTTTATCTTTTCCCAAATCCAAGCGAGTGCCAGATCAAATTGGAAAGAGTTAAGCAAATTTTTGTAATCCGCTTGAAATTCTTCGGTGAGTGGAGGAGTTAATGTAACTTTTTCAGCCAAACGACTTATTCTAGCAACGAGATTTCCTAGTCCATTTGCCAGATCTGCGTTGTAGAGTTCTTTAAATCGGCGCTGGGAATAATCGCCGTCAGCGGTTGAAGGAATTTCGCGGAGGAGATAATACCGAGTCGCATCAGTACCATATTTTTGGATTACTTCAATTGGATCGACTACATTACCAATTGTTTTGGACATCTTTTGTCCATCAACAGTTAGATACCCGTGTACAAACAATTCTTTAGGAAGTGGAAGACCTGCGGATTTCAAAATCGCCGGCCAGTAAATTGCATGAAAACGAATAATGCCTTTGCCAATCACCATCACATCTTGTGGTGACCATTTTCGATACGTTGTCTCATCACCGTGGAATCCAATTCCGGTTTGATAAATGTTTAAAGCGTCAAACCAGACATACATGATTTGACTTTCGTCACCGGGAACCGGTATGCCCCAACCGCGAGCTCGTTCTCTGCTTCTGGAAATGGAAAAATCAGGAAGACCTCTTTGCACAAAAGCCAATGCTTCATTTTTGCGAATATCAGGGATAACTTTTAATTTATCATGCACTAATAAATCTTCTAAGAAAGTTTGATAGCGGGAAAGTTTAAAGAAATAATTTTCTTCTGAAACTTTATCTAACTTTCTTCCGGGATGTTCAAAACATTCGCCTTTTTCATTTAACTCGTCTTCGGTATAAAACATCTCACATCCCACGCAGTAGAGACCGGTGTAGGATTTTTTATAAATATCGCCGTTTTTTTGACAGAGTTCCCAGAGTTTTTGTGAAGAAGGAAAATGATTTTTTTGATCAGAGCCTCTTTGCCAAATATCAAAATGCACGTTGAGTTGCTTAGCCACTTCCAAAAATTCCTGATTGTGTAAGTCAGTGAAGGCTTGCGGGGTTTGACCAGATTTTTCTGCAGCTTGGAAAATTTTCAAAGCATTTTCATCTGCTCCACATAGATACAGCACCTCTTGATTCAGTAGTTGATGATACCGACGAATCACATCGGCATACACAAATTCTTGGGCGTGTCCAATATGTGGTGCGGCATTGACATAAGGAATGGCGCTGGTGAGATAAAATTTTTGGTTCATAAGTCTCCTTATATTGTACCTGATTTTATAAAAACATTAACTCCTCATCCGCCAAAGGTGGATTGATTGGCTGGTAACTTCACTTTGTTCAGTTCAGTAGCCGGCCATCAAAAAAGCCTCCTTGCGGAGGCCTTGGTACACATGAAACATCTCCGCTTAGTCGGCTGGCATTTCCATCATCATGGAGGTTTGATTTGTCATGTTGAGCTTATTATACACAATTTAGAGATTAACGTCGAGTCAACTGGTTAGGATTGTACACACTCAGATGTGAACATAATTTTTCACATACCACTATTTTTTCTCCTGAATCAATATTCCAGGCTGATATTGCCCCTCGAGCAGAGGTAACCGGAGCTTCATAGGCCAGTAGCCACAGACTATCAGCTGAAAGGGCGAAGGACACGTCTGTAAGATCAGCTGAGACTAGAGGCAAATCTTGTAACGGTGCAGTCGTGGCTTTAATTTTACCCTGTGTCCAGTTTTGGGGATCAATTTCTAGGAAACGAGTTGCATAGGGAGCAATGGCTTTTTCCTTCTGAGCAAAAATAAGTGTTTGTTTGAGAGGTCTAATTTGAATATCCGTCACAATCCAGCCATCGTTTTTGATAACTTGTAAATTAGCTTCCTTACCAGTACGGATATCGTAAAAATGCACCAAAGAGTCTCCTTGAGGATGCAAAGCTTGTTCAATAATAAGCGCGGCTTCCGCCTCAGAAGCGGATTGGAGTTTTTTACTAAAGACCGGATCCTGAGCAAGCTCCTGAAATGAAAGTATTTTCGGACGTTCCCAACTAACTAGCTGTTCACCGATGAGTCCAAGGATCGTTCCTGTTGGTGCTATTGATACGGGTTGATTATCGATTTGCATGTTTTTGTATATAAATACAACTCCAGACGAAGTAGCAGAAGCTATCTCAGTTTCAAAAGTTAAACGAGTTGTTGCCATTTTAATAGTATTAGTTTGGACAGTCTGTCCGATCGTGCCACTATCTGTAATAGTATCGAAAGTGATTGGAGTATTTGGTGGACTAAAACTTCTATTAAAAGCAAATCGCGAGTTATCAAGCCAACGACTTGCAAACCAAAATTGTGTGCTCATACTTCCATATTGTTGTTCTTCACCAGTAAATGTATATATAGTTTTGGCCTTTTGAGTGAACGCATCGTAAAAAATCAACGGATGAGGTTGGCCGCTTTGGGTGACCATAAGAATTGGTAAATACTTGCCATCATGAGACCAGGGTCCAAATGTAGGCAAAAAATTTTCATTTTTTGCAAGTAAAGGATCAACCAAAAGCAATTTCTTTTGAGCAAGATCAAAAACTTTCACTTCGGCTAGATTTGTATTATTATCGCCCACGCGCGTAGTTTGCTCATCAAATTGCAAAAATAAGGCCAAAGGTGAAGGTGGTAGTTCAGCAATCGGAGTAGGGCTGATCGTTGATGGTAAATTTGAGTTATTTGGAGCAGTTTTTTTAAAATTTGTACTCAGAAACCAAACACTTGTTCCTATACTAGTTAAGACGAACATGATTATTAGGATGAAAATCCACAATTTTACATCTTTTTTTGCGGGAGTCATTGGTTGCGGATTGGGACTCGAAAGATTGTTGGCCTCAAAATATGATTGAAGTTGTTGTGATGTCCAACCTTGTTGTAAGAACAATTCCTTAATTTGTTCATCTGTTTTTCCTTGTGTTCGTGCCTGATTTATGAAATTTTGAATCTGATCCATATGTTTAATGTAAACTTTTACAAAAAAAGTAAAAGAGTTTATCCACCTTCGCAGAAGACCACGGGAGTGAAACGGCCGTGGATGAATGCGCTTCTGCTTCGGCGGATTTCAGCTCCGCCGAATTGATAGATACCACGTCACACATAGTGGGGTGTGGAGCTTCATTTTTTCCACGCATAAAGTTCAAGAGAAACCAGAGTAGCTAAAATCAAAAGTAAATAGACAGGTTGGCGAAGTTCCAGTTGGCGCATGAATAAAAAGAGCACCAATCCGCTACTTATGAGTACAGCGCGGCGGCGATGATTTAGGATAAATAAGACCAGAAAGAAACTAGACAAGCCGACTAAAAGATAAAAGACAATTAACGTCAATAACTTATCCGGACTAAAAAAATAGACCCAGAAAGCAAGACTTGCAAGTCCGGTAAGTCCCAAAATCAGCCATCCCAATTTTCGTTTCTGGCGCAGGTGCATATTTTTATTGTACACAAGCTGAAGCGGATGGTACAATGACTTGGTTATGCAGCCAGATTTACTGATTATCACCTTTGTATTGATAGCCGGATTCGGGGTTTTAGTTTGGATCGTCAAAAAAGAACTGGCAAAACTGGGAGAGAAAAAACCAGATGCGACCTTGGTCGAATGGCTCAAGTCCATGCAAAGCTCAATTGACCTCACCAATAAGACCTTAAACGAAGCGATGCGGGGTTCAACTTCGGATGTAGCCAGACTACTACAAAACAATTCCAAACAACTCAACGAGCGGCTCGATATGGCAGCCAAAGTAATCGGCGATTTAAAAAGAAATTTGGGCGAGATGTCAGAAGTGGGCAAAGGTATTCGTAGTCTACAGGAATTTTTACAAAGCCCAAAACTGCGGGGAAATATCGGCGAACAGGTATTGCAGGATATGATCGGCCAAACTTTTCCCAAAAATTCGTTTCATCTTCAGTATTCATTTAAATCCGGGGTCAAAGTCGACGCGGTCTTAAAAACCGACGCCGGACTTTTGTGTATTGATTCCAAATTTCCGATGGAAAATTTTACACTGATGCACAAAGGGGACACCGAAGCCGAACGTAACCAAGCCAAAAAAGATTTCATCGCCGATGTCAAAAAACATGTAGCGGATATCAGTAAAAAATATATTTTGCCTGAAGAAGGCACTATGGATTTTGCCCTGATGTATATTCCATCAGAATCCGTCTACTACGAGATCGCCAATCTAAATGAACTCATGGAATATGCCCGTCGCATCCGCGTGTACCCGGTCTCCCCCAACACCCTATATGCCCATTTACAAGTGTTGCTTTTAAGTTTTCAAGGTAAGGATTTGGAGCAAAAATCCCGCGAAATTTTCCGGTTGCTGCGCGCGATCCAAAAAGACTATACTAAAGTGGAGGAAAACCTAGGTGTATTGGGTCGGCACATCAATAATGCTTATAACAGTATGAGTACAGTGTCGGGAACCTTTAATTTATTGGGCCAAAAGCTGGCCTCAACCCAAAGTTTTTCCGTCAGCGAGAAAACCGAACAACTCAAGATCGAAAATTGACTCTGGGGTAAAAGTCACTTACATTTTGAGTTGTTTGGTGCAAGATAAATGTATGCCTTGGGGAAACATGCCTGATTATTACAATTTTAGTTTGAACAATGCCGGCTTTTTTCTTTGGCCGCTACTTATCCCGACCGTAATATGGTCATTGTTTTGGAAAGGCTTAGCTCTTTACCGCGCCGCCAGGAGCGGCCAAAAGGGGTGGTTTGTCGCGCTCTTGGTTCTTAATACTTTGGGGATATTGGAAATTGTTTATTTACTTATATTTTCTACTCCACCCAAGAAACCAGCAGGGAAAAAGAGAGCGTGAATGGTTTAGTGTATAATTTGGACATGAAAAACCTTTTGCTACTTCATGGATCATATGGAGATCCTAACAAAAATTGGTACCAATATATTGGTGTGAAAGCGCAAGAAAAAGGTTACTCCGTAAATATCCCTCGGCTCCCATATATTGATAAGCTCGATTTTGATGAAACATTTAACTTTCTTTTCGATCAAAGATTTATCACTAACGAAACAACAGTGATTGGACATTCGTCGGGTGCCGCCTATATATTAGGAATACTACAAAGACTTCCAAAAGATATAATTATCCAAAAAGCAATTTTGGTTGCTGGCTTTGTTGATGCGGATTTAACCGAACGACTTTTTCAAGAAGTTCCGAAAGAACACTACTATAAATTATTCCCTAAAAAATGGAATTGGGAAAAAATCAAAACAAGTTGCAGGAAATTTGTCATAGTGCAAAGCGTTAATGATCCATACATCCAAATGAGACATGCCAAGACGCTCGAAGAAAAATTAAATGGAGAATTAGTCATTTTACCTGGTGCGTTGCATTTCAGTGTTAATGCTGGTGGCAAACGTTTTAAGGAATTCCCAGAGTTACTTCGATATATTTAACTCACCCTTCCGCCATCTGGCGGACCTCTCTTTGAAAAAAGAGAGGGAATTTTCCGCTTCGAAAATAAAATTTATATACAAATTCTCACCTGCGCGGAAATGACAAAGGTAAGGTATAATCATCCCACTATGCCTAAAGTGCCGCTGGAAAAACGCTTGCTTAATCCGGAGCAAAAACAGGCTGTGGAATTTGGTATCGGACCACTTCTGATCATTGCCGGAGCGGGAACAGGTAAGACTACGGTGGTCACCGAGCGGATAAAACATTTGATTACCGCCGGCTTGGCTAAACCGAGCGAGATTTTAGCCCTGACATTCACGGAAAAAGCCGCCCGTGAAATGGAAGAACGGGTAGACAAAGCCATGCCGTACGGGTATACCCAAATGTGGATCTCCACTTTTCATTCCTTTTGCGACCGGATCTTACGCGCCGAAGCGATTCACATCGGGCTTAACTCCGGTTACCAATTGTTGACTGATGCCGATGCGACACTATTACTGCGCAAAAATTTGTTTACCTTGGATCTCAAGTATTTTCGTCCTCTGGGCAATCCGCAGAAATTTATCGGAGCTATGCTCAATCATTTTTCGCGGCTGAAGGACGAAGATGTATTACCCGAGCAATATCTGGATTGGGTAAAAGTTCGTAGATTGCAGTCAGCAGTGGGCAGTAGTTCGGAAGAAGAGTTGTTGGAAACTGAAAAATATACCGAACTGGCGCAGACTTATGCAGCTTATGAAAAGCTAAAAGTAAAAACCGGGGTCATGGATTTTGCCGACCTGGTTTCCCAGACTTTAGACCTGTTTCGTAAGCGATCCAATGTTTTGGCCCAGTATCGTAAACAATTTAAATTCATGTTGGTGGATGAATTTCAGGATACAAATACTGCTCAGTATGAACTGATTAAACTTCTGGCGCCACCTGATAAAAATCCCAACTTAACCGTGGTCGGCGACGATAATCAATCGGTGTACAAATTCCGCGGGGCAGCCGTATCCAACATTTTACATTTTAAAGAAGACTATCCCCAGGCAGAGCAAGTTTTACTTAGCCAAAACTATCGGTCCTACCAGTATATCTTGGATGCAGCTTACAAATTGATCAAACACAACGATCCGGATACTTTGGAAGCTAAACTGGGGATTAGCAAAAAACTCATTAGTACTCGGCAACATCCGATTAAGCCCAATTTGGATATTGGTTATATCCATGCTGACCGCGTCGAAAATGAAGCGGATCTAGTAGCAAAAACAATTAAGAATTTAGAATTTAGAATTAAAAATGAAGCACAGAAAGAAAAATATGCCTGGAAGGATTTTGCCATTTTGGTCAGAGCCAATAAACACGCCGAGCCTTTCGTCCGGGCCTTGACCCGACAGGGAATTCCGTTTCAGTTTTTGGGCCCAGCCCAGCTTTTCCGCCAGATGGAAATCAAGGAACTCATAAGTTACTTAAAAGTCTTAAATAATTTTGAAGACAATGTGGCGTGGTCGCGGGTACTGTCTATGGAATTTTTCGGGATCTCACCACGGGATTTGGCAGCCCTTGCCAACCTGGCCAAAAAATATGCCGTATCCTTGTTTGAAGCCAGCGAATTGCTGGTGGGCATGAGACCAGCAACTGGAATGGCTTTGCCAAACATAAGTCCCGAGACAGTAATTGAACTTAAACGTCTGGTAGCGATGGTGCACCGACATTTAAAATTGGTGCACAGTGAAACCGCCGGCCAAATATTGTATTATTTCTTGGATGACACTGGACTTATCAAAAACATATTGGATTATAAGTTTCCGCTGGACCAGACTAAGGCAGAAAACATCACTAAATTTTTCAATAAAGTCAAAAGTTACGAAGCCGAACATGAAGACAGTTCTGTGGCGGCCGTCCTCGATTGGATTTTGCTCTCCATGGAGTTGGGTGAATCGCCGCGAGCCACAGATAGCGACTGGACAGAAAATGATGCAGTGAATATTTTGACTGTCCATTCGGCCAAAGGACTTGAGTTTCCGGTGGTATTTTTGGTCAACTTGGTCGGGCAAAGATTTCCCTCAACCGAACGGCGCGAAACTATCCCGATTCCTGACCAGCTTATCAAAGAAATCTTGCCGGAAGGAGATGCGCATCTTGAAGAAGAACGCCGATTGTTTTACGTCGGGATGACGCGAGCGCGGGATGAGTTGTATTTGACGACAGCCAACTTTTACGGCGAGGGCAAACGCGCCAAAAAAATCTCGCCGTTTGTACTTGAAGTTTTGGGCGAGAAAGTAGCATTACCCAAAACCGTTCGTCCGGATATGCAGTTATCGCTTTTGGATTGGCAGAAAAATCTACTGGACAAACCCAAATCTGCAGTACCTCTCCGGCTGACCTACATCTCTTATTCGCAACTTGAGACATATCGCATGTGTCCTTTGCATTACAAACTACGCTACATACTCAAAATCCCCACTCCCCCATCAGCCGCACTTTCTTTTGGGGCAAGTATTCATGCTACTTTGCGCGATTTTTATGAATTGTTTACCAAGGGTGAAGAAGTAAACCGGGAATTACTGTTCAAATTATTTGAAAGTAACTGGCTGCGGGAAGGTTATGCCAACAAGGACTACGAACGCCAAATGCAAAAACGCGGACGTGAGTACTTGACCAAATATTTAGCTGCGGCACATTCGCCCAAAACTAAAATATTACTTTTAGAACAAAATTTTACCGTGCCGGTACTGGGTCGGGCTGGCTATCTCAAAATCGGCGGCAAAATTGATCGCATAGATGATTTGGGTAACTGTAAAATTGAAATTATCGACTATAAAACAGGTAAGCCGTCGACCCAAAAGGATGTAGACCAGGATTTACAGCTGACGATTTATGCTTTGGCAGCAACCCAAGTCAAGGAATCACCCTTTAATAGGCAAGTGCAAGACGTGGTATTGTCGATGCATTATCTAGATACGCAGGAAAAAATTTCAACCACCAGAACGCAAACCCAGCTCCAGACCGAAACGGAAAAAATCATTTCGCTGGTTCACGAAATCGAACAGTCTGATTTTCGCTGTAGCGGGCGCGAGAGTTGTAATACTTGCGAGTATCAAATGTGGTGCGGAGTTTATGCCCAAAACTAACACAAGCTTAATTTCGATTTTGGGAGTTTGGATCGTGACCGTCCTGGTTTGGGCCGGGTACCGCTATTTTTGGCAAATGCCGGAATGGGTGGAAGAAATCATCCTCAAACCTGTGGTCTTCGTGCTGCCGGTGTGGATATATTTAAAGACTAAACAGCCCAAAGTGACACTCGTAGATTTAGGATTTCACCGGGCTAAATTTATGGCAATTTTGGGTTGGGGGGTCGGGTTTGGTTTGTTTTTGACTCTGGAAAATTTGGTCATCTGGTGGAGTAAATGGTCGGGAATATCGGCTAACGTATTTTTACCAAGCCATTTACTTATATCGGCAGCGGTGTCATTAGCCACTGCCTTGACGGAAGAGATCCTCTACCGCGGATTTTTGCTGGATAAAATCTGGCAACTGACTGGACGGGCATACACAGCCAATTTGCTGACGACCATGCTATTTGTAATTGGTCATCTGGGAGTCGGGGTGTTTCGCCTGAATTATTTTGGTAACGATCTGGCAGTATATTTATTGACTATTTCGGTGATCGGTTTTACTCAAGGTTTTATTTATCTCGAAACCCGTTCCGTGGCAGCGACGACTATGGCTCATGCTCTTTGGAATTTTTCTAATACACTGTTTATATAACCCCTCCTCACCTCCCCTTAATTTAAGGGGGGGAAGCCTGCCTGCCGGCGAGGCAGGGGTGGGGTTATTTAATCAAAAAGGGTTGGGGATAAAAAATTGGCTTTCCGCCAAAACCTGATTTAAATATACTAAAACCTTTCCAGTCCGAACTTTGCTTGGGGTACCGTTCATCAAAAACGCCTTCAAAATCAAAAATAGTGCATCCTTGTTTTTTGGCAAATTTTAAAGCTTTCCAAACTAAAAGCGTCGGAGCAAAACTTTTTTTGCCCTCGCGACTAGCAGCTGCCATCCAGTAGTAGGCGGTTTTGCCATACCAGAGAAGGAGAATACCGGCGATGTATTCCTTTGATCGTTGTTGGTTGTCATTGCGAGGCCCCGATTTAATCGGGGCCGCGGCAATCTCTGATTTCCCAGCTTTTGAGATTGCTTCGTCTCCGCCAGTTGGCGGATCCTCGCAATGACAATTATCTATATATGCTAGCAAAACTTTGGCATATTTGGGAGCAAACGTATTCCACAAAGGTTTGGTAAAACCACGAGTGGTCATAAACCCTAAAAAAAATCCGGCTGCCCGGTTTTTGAGTTTGATAAACGCATCAATGTTATCTGAAATTTCAACTTGAACCCCATTTTTTTGGGCGCGGCGGACCCCGCGGCGTTTGGCTTCGGTAAAACGGTTAAAGATAATTATTTCCGGAGCCGTCAAATCAATATGTATAGTTTTGGTGTGGATGTAAGGATCAGGCGAAAGTTGGCAGTTTCGGCCAAAGGCCTCAACCAACGGCCGATGGGCCTTTGGCCCAGATCCACCTTTGGCGGACGCAGTTGGCAGTTGGCAGTCGATATTTGGTTCAATAGTTATAGAGCGAGCACCGTATTTTTGCATAAGATGTTTGAGTTTATTGTAATCCGGTAATTTATCAGGGCGTTGGATTTTGGCTACGGCCGGAAGCAGTGGAAATTTTTTGATGAAAATATTGACCCCATCTATTTCTTCAACCTGCCACTTGATCGCGCGCATAAATTGGGCATAGAGAGGTGATTGGCGAATGTTAATCATTAAAAAATAACTCCCCCTAACCCACTCTTAATTTAAGAGGGGGAATGGGGGCGTTATAAAAATCATACTAATTTTGCCTTTAGTCCAAGAAGTATCCATCGAAATTTATCTACTATTTGAAAAATCACATATTGTGGTTGTTTAAGGATCAGATCATAAGTTCCTATAAATTCAACAAGTTGTGGATGGTATCCGAGTTTAAATTTATGGAATCCATAATAATCATCGGTGGGTTTGGGATCTGGTCCGGGAGTGCCCCAAAGATCAAAAGTTCGGGCGCCGTAGGACTTGCCCCAGCGGATCGCTTCCCACATCATGAGATTTGATGCCATCACATTTTTGTGTTCTTGCGAAGATGCGCCGTAAGGATAATACAAGACATTATTAAACAAAAATAAAATCCAAGTCGCCAGGATTTTTCCTTGGTAACGGGCGGTAAACAAATGAGCTGTGAGCTGTGAGCTATCAGCTGTCAGCTGATGATTAAGATGTTTCCACATGAGGCGGTGGTATTTATCGGAGTGGGCATAAAACCCTTGGCGTTTGGTCGTTTCTTGAGTCAGTTCCAAATAACGATCAAACGCTTCTTTAGTATTTTCTTCTTGAATTGTTACTCCATGTTTTTGAGCAAGGCGGATATTGTAACGAGTTTTACTTTCAAAACTTTTGATTAATTCTTCCTCAGATTTTGTTAAATCAATGTAAAAAGTGTATTTGGTAAAAATTTCCTTCGAAGAACGAATAAGGTTAGTCATTCTGGGGATCCGCCAGTTGGCGGAGACTCCAGAATCTTTTGAATCAGATTCTGGACGCGTCCCTTCGGGACTTGCCAGAATGACATTTGGTTCGAGTTTTATGAATATTGCATTATGTTTTTGACCAACTTCTTTTAAAGCAGCAATCATTTCAGTAGTTGGCAGTTTGCCTTTGGGAAAATAGCCGACACTGTAGTTGGTAAAGGGAATCTGGTGAAATGTGAGTTGAAATCCGTCTGTTAGATTACCTTTATCAAATAAACCAACCCGGACAACTTTTACCCCAGTTTTCTCCCGAAACTCTCCCCATTCCCATGATTGGAGTGGGTGGTTAACCAGACGGTTATATGTAGTTCGATCAGTTTCGGTCAATTCGCGATACATAAGGTGTATTATATATGGTTATGCGCAAGAATTGTTATATGGCTGAATGGTTAAAATTAACCAGCTAAATTTTGACGGCTTGCATTATTAATTAACTGTTTGACCACAATTTTCAAGTTCTTGATTTTTTAATTTGAGGAGAATATAGTTATGGTGACATGAACAAAAAGTATCCTTGGTTGCCAGTGGATGAGCGGATCATTCCGGATGTATTTTCCTTCAAATATCCCAAGAGCGTCTGGGTGCGGACTGCGCTGTTTGTAGAGATGTTGTTTGCAGTTCTAGCTGTAATTGGAACCTTGATTTTAGTACTGCTTCCTAAGACTTCAACTACCCCTGACCAGACCCGCGCTGCCTCGACTCAAGCTCCAAGTAATATTTCACCTAGATAAAACTTACTCCAATTCCGATAGATAAATATCCTCAAGTAAGTTTTCGGGAATCTCGGATAAAAAGCGCGAGACAGTATTGCTCATCCGCGACCCAAAGTACAAACGGCGGCGGGCATAGGTCAAGTATAGTTGGTGTTTGGCACGGGTGATAGCCACATAACACAGCCGGCGTTCTTCCTCAAGTTCCGAACTATCAAGGAGTGACCGGCTATGGGGAAATAGGCCTTCTTCCATACCCACGATAAATACTACCGGGAACTCGAGGCCTTTGGCCGCGTGCATGGTCATCAAGGTCACTGCCGGTTGGTTTTCCCTGGGCCGGCCGCGCGGATGGTAACCGGTTTCAATCAAAGCGACATTTTCCAAAAACTCACTTAAATTGGGAAATTCACTCGCTACACTTTTGAGCTCCGCGATATTTTCGAGGCGCATCCTTTCCTCTTCACTGTTTTGGTCATAAAGTTTTTGGTAATTGGTTGCTGCCAGGATCAGTTCTAAAATCTCGCCCGTTGGTCGTTGGGGATCAAGTTTATCTCTTAGGAGGCTAAATTTTTCCTGTCGGCCTTTGCCAATTTTGACGATTCTTTTTTGGGCGATCTGGTCTTGGGGGTTCTGCACTAGTTTGAGATAAGCCAATAGGTCTTTGATTTCTTTACGTTCATAAAAACGCATCCCGCCGATCAGGGTATAAGGCAGGCCGCTTCGCAAAAAAGCTTCTTCCAACACGCGAGATTGGGCGTTGGTACGATAAAGAACTGCAACATGAGATAGCGGCAGTTGCAGTTTGGTTATTTGCCCGAGGATAAACAGGGCCTCAATGTGTTCGTTTCCGGCGGCAAACACTTTTATCAGTTCACCGCGCAGATTTTGGGTCCATAGTTTGAGGATTGGGTGTGATGTGTTTTTGGAGATGACGGCAAAGGCCGTATCCAAAATATTTTGGGTCGAGCGGTAATTTTGTTCCAGATGAAAAATCCGGGCCTGGGGAAAGTCGCGCCGGAAATTTAAAATGTTTTGAAAGTTGGCTCCCCGCCAGGCGTAAATAGATTGGCTGGCGTCTCCCACCACACACAAATTGTGCGTGCCGGAACTCAAAAGTTTAGTTAGGGTATATTGGGCGTGATTGGTATCTTGATATTCATCCACCAATACATAATGGAATTGTTTCTGGTAATGACGCCGGCACTCGGGAAAATTTTGTAACAGGCGGACGGTTTCACCAAGCAGATCGTCAAAGTCGAGGGCACCACTTTCCTTGAGTAATTTTTGATATGCGATATAAATTTTGGCCACGATTTGCTGAAAGTAACCACGCGCATACTGGGGGTATTCGGAAGCGGAAATGAGTTCATTTTTGGCTTGAGAAATCAGGTTTAGGACTGCTGCCGGATGGTATTGTTTTTGCGAAATATCAAATCGATCCATGATGTCTTTGATTGCCTCTTTTTGGTCGGTTTCATCATAGATCACAAAGAACGGCGGGATACTCAAAAAGTGGCCATCACGGCGTAAGATTTTGGCACAAAGTGAATGAAAAGTGCCGGCAAAGGGAAGTATAGAGTTGGCAGTAGGCAGTTCGCGGTTCGCAGTTAACAATTTTTGGATGCGGTTTTTCATTTCGTTAGCAGCTTTATTTGTAAAAGTGACCATCAAAATTTGTTCTGGCGGGATGCGTTTTTCCTTAATCAAGTACGCGACTTTATAAGTCAGGACCCGGGTTTTACCACTGCCGGCTCCAGCTAAAATCAGTAAGGGGCCGTCGGTGGTTTTGACCGCCTGTTGTTGGGCCGGATTTAGATCTGTCAGTAGTTCGGTAGTAGGTAAGGACATCTTTTGATGATAACATACGCGGAACCAAAACTTGGTAAGAGCGGTTTGTAAAACTGGCGGAAACTAGGTAAAATATATAATCAAGCCACATGCGCACTGCACCTTTTTACATCATTGGAAATTGGAAAAGTAATAAAACTGTAGGTGAAGCAGTGATTTGGATGCAGGATTTTACTACTCTGTGGAAAAAACAGCCATTTGACAGCGCAAAAGCAAAGATCATTTTGTGCGCACCTTTTATTCACTTAACCACACTGCACTCGCTTATTGAACTTAATAAATTACCGCTAGTGCTGGGAGCACAAACTATTTCTAGCTATCCGACTGGAGCTTATACGGGTGAAATCGGGGCAAGCATGGTCAAAGACTTAGTTGGATTTACTCTCATTGGTCATTCTGAACGCCGCAAATACTTTGGCGAAACAGATCATGATTTAAGTGCCAAAATTGCAGAGGCACAAAGTATTGGTATAACGTCAATTTACTGCGTCCAAGACAGTAAAATGCCTATCCCTGCAGGAGTCAAATGGGTAGCTTACGAACCGGTGTGGGCCATCGGCACAGGCAAACCGGAAACAGCCGAAAATGCGGCCCAAGCGGCAGCTGCTATCAAAAACCAGGCGCCAGACACCAAGATCATTTACGGCGGCAGCGTGACAGCAGAAAATGTGGCCGCATATGCAGAAAAAAACGAATTGGATGGAGTATTGCCGGGTGGTGCCAGCCTGACTCCAGCTACATTTTATCACCTCATTACTAACGCGACTCATAACTAATCTGGGAGTAAAATATGCCGACTCGATTTAAATGGATAAAGCGGATATTGGTGGGAATACTTTTGGCCCTGCTATTCTACGGTTTGGTCTTGTTAATAAACATCAGTATGACTTATAAATTGACACCGGGAATTATCATTGACTTAGCTAGCGGCCAAACAACTAGACTAAAACAAAGCCAGGGGCGGACCAATATCTTACTTTTGGGAATCGGTGGCGGGATGCATGAAGGCGCCGATCTGACTGACACCATCATGGTGGCAAGTGTTGGGTTAACCAATAAAGACACGGTTTTACTTTCGGTGCCGCGGGATATTTGGCTCACTAACCTCAAAGATAAAATCAACGCCGCATATCACATAGGCGAGACTAAAATTGCCGGCGGCGGTTTGATTTTAGCCAAGTCGGCAGTTGAAGAAGTGGTGGGAATACCGATCCATTACGCGTTACTTATCGACTTTGACCCTATCGCGGGCAAGGAAAACGATTTGTGTGACGGAGACAAGGAGTACCTCTGTCGGTATGAAACAGTGACTTTTGGTTTGGGAGTTGAACATATGGATGGAGACCGCGCCTTAAAATATGTGCGCAGTCGACATGCAGAGGGCGACGCCGGAACTGACTTTTCGCGGGGCCGGAGACAACAGGCAGTGATGCTAGCGCTCAAAAAACGTTTGTTGGACAAAGAAATCATCACCAATATCAAACTGCTTAAGCAATTTGCTACGGCTTTGGATACGGCTACAACTACAGATATGAGCTTGGGTGAGGTGATGTTAGCGGGCCGGCCGTTTGTTTTAAATCAAGAACAAGTTCGCACCAGTGCTTTAATCCAGGATGAACCGGAGAAAAAAATCACCGGTTTACTCGTCAACCCGCCGCAGTGGCAATATGACGGCAAATGGGTGCTTATCCCCAAACACGGAGATTTTGGGCAAATTGGTAAATACGTGGACTGTGTGATTGAAAACCAGACGAATTGTGAGGAGTTGGTGAAGTAATTATAAGTGACTTAAGTTACCTAGGTTTCTTAAGTAACTTATATTTTACAGAGCGAAGCCAAGGATCAGGAGTGCCGTGCCGCCAAGAATAAGTAGTAGAGTAGGCCAAGCAGTGCCGGCTTGCGGAACACTTGGGATCACCGAAGACGACGGATTGGGCGAAGCGGCTAAAGCCACATCACACACACAATCCGTATCAGTTTGACAGCTCACGTTGCGACAAACTCCGGTAGTTCCGCTGGCGATGTAGCAAGTCATGCCAGACGTACAATTAGTGCTGCTGGTACAGGTTGATCCGCAGTCAAGTGGCGGTGAAGCGGTAGGTGAAGGTGTCACTGCCGGAGTCGCCGAAGGAGTCGGAGTGGGTGTGGCAACAGGTGTGGCAGTCGGTGATGGCGTGGGAGTTGGCGTACCAGGTGACGTGGTGGGTGTGGGTGAAGGTGTGGTTGACGGGCCGGGCGAACCCAAAGTGATAGTAAATGAAGTCCGACATTCTGGCACTGGACTACCTTCCAAAGCCTGTGGTTTGGACTGAGGAGCAGTTGGAGCTACCGGTTTGGTTTGCCGCAGTTTAGCAGCAGTCAAGATGGCCAAAACGCCCAATAACAGACTAACCAATCCGATCAGCAAAAATGGCCAGTTTTTCTTCAAAAATTTCATAAGCTAGTTAACAATTTATAGTTCACAGTTTGCAGTTTATTTTTCATAAATTTGATGTTAGAACCATTTATCTTGTGTTGGTTCATGTATTTCAGATTCAAAACTAAATGTTATTGTGCCATCATTGGGGATGGTATAGGACACATAATATTCATCCAAATCGCCGACGTTGACTTTGGGTTTGAGTAGCGTAGTTTCATCTCCCACGTTCCAGGCTTGATTGGCAGTCGGATTGATACGAATTCTGGCTTTATCAAACGCCCCGCCGGTGACAGTGCCTTTAGTGGTTGCGTAAATGATGGCGCCTGGTTGTAGAGCTGAAAGTTGGGTGGAGTCCAGGAGTTGCCAGGAGCCGGCCTGGGTGATATCACCTGTGACCTGGTAAATGTTTAGATTGGTGCATTGAGCTGTGACACCCGGGGAAGGTGAAGCTGAAGTGCAAGCTTCACCCTGGACTGAACTCTGGCGGATGATACCGCCGCCGGTGACATTGGTTGAGCCATACCAAACATCCAAGTCAATTTGTTCAGACGTACAACTAGTTGGTCCGGCATAACAAATCGTTTGAGTGAGCGACTGTCCGGGAGTGATCACGCCCTGTGACACGTTGTTACAAGTACCGCCGTTGGCAGTATCGCAAGCGCCTACCGACCCTTGGCAAACGCAGCGGCGGGTAGTGTAGTTCAGATCCAAATTGCCGGTATTGGCAACACCTAAACAATTCGGATCGCTGTAGTTTATCTGG
Source organism: Candidatus Gottesmanbacteria bacterium GW2011_GWC1_43_10 (assembly GCA_000995415.1). Classification (GTDB taxonomy): domain Bacteria; phylum Patescibacteriota; class Microgenomatia; order UBA10105; family UBA10105; genus UBA10105. The sequence continues at coordinate 17,835 of LCEX01000013.1, read as the reverse complement.
GCGGCTGGATTGGGTGAACCGCTGGGGGTAGCAGAGTAACAGACGCGGTTTGGATAAAGTGCAGTGTCACAGGCATTGCAAAAAAAGTAATTTGGATCAGTGGTTTGACAACCGGGAGCATTAGTTTGTATCCATTGATTATTAGAACCACATTGATGGCATTTATTATTATTACCTGGTGGGTCTGGACATTCATATTCCACTTGACCGATTGGATTACACACCGGTCCGTCACCCGGAGGCAAATCTCCTGGAGAAGGAGAGGTATCAGGAGAAGGAGAAGGGTTGGGTGAAGAAGGTGGATTGTTGCAAAGAGACATATCTACTGGTTGGTTACAACAGTATGTTCCACACGACATCCCATTTAATGCATAACATTGACCATTTAAAATTGCATATCCTTCCGGTGAACATCCAGAATTCCAAGTGCAACCACCAGTACGAACCCATCCTTCAGCAGTGTTACAGAAATTTCCTTGGACATCATTTCCGCCGGTACAACCGGCTTCAGTTTGCCCGTTAAAAGGAGCGCATTGGTATGTAAAAGATTGAGTGTCTTTGGTACAGGTCCAGGATCCGCTACACGTTGGATTCCAAGCCGCTTTCTGACGGATGTCCTGGTTGCGTTTGGCGAGAAAAACCACCACCGGGATCGTCAAGGCTATAAAAACCGTAACTGCGATCATGGTTAGGATTTTGGCTGACCTTTTTTTTCTAGGAACACTTCCCAAAGAATCATAAGTCGGCGGTTCGGTAGGCGGAGGTGGAGGTGGTGGTTCCGATGACAAAGTAAATCCGGGTTCTCCTTCTAGAGCAGTAGTCGGGGCTACAGCCGGAGCAATTTCAGCCGGCGGATTTACAGATGTCGTTGATTCGGGTGGCATAGGAGGTGCAACTGGCGGCGGGGGGGTAATAGGAGAAGCATCAACTGGAGGTGGCGCAGCCGGAGCTTCTGCTACAGGTACAGTTGAAACTAGCGGTACATCATTTGGTGGAGCCGGCGGCGGTTCGGGAGTAAACGGAGGTGGTGAATTAGGATCTAAAGTTGCCGGAGGCGTAGCAGGAAAGTTCGTAGTTGATTGATCATCCCCAGTAGCAGTATCTCCTGCTACCATAGGTTGCATGAGACTTACAGTCAAATGAAGTTGAGAACGCGTTTTAATTTTTTTCACCATTTTCTATAAAATAAGTACCCCAAATTTTTGGAGTTAACTTCATCCTAAAGAATCCGCAAATCAGTGTCAAGGAAAACTTTTACGCTGTACTACTATACCAATAGCTAACAGTCCCAAACCCATAAGCAAAATACCGATAGTTGGTTCCCAATTTCCCGGTACAGGTAGACTAGCAGAAGTAGTCGCCGACGGAGACGGAGTCAGGGACGGGCTCGGACTGGGATTAAATACGGGTGAGGGTGAAGGTACTAAAGATGCTGCCGGAGTGGCATCTCCCAAAACCTGGGTGCCGCTTTTTAAAACAATGAAGGACACGCCTTTGGTCTGGGGTTCATTTTTGGAATTAAATGAAACAGCTGATGCACTGTATGTACCAGGGGCAAGACTCGTATTTGGTGTCCAGCTCCAGTTGCCGTTTTCAGGGATGACAGTTTGGGTCGAATAAGGAGAATTGGTCGAAGTGTTAGTAAAAGTGATAATTACTTGTTTGCCCGGAATACCTGTTCCTTTAAACTGTGGGTAACTTGACGGAATAGCCGAATTGTTTTGCGGTAAGATAAGGGTAAAATCATCATTTACAGATGCGGATAAATTGCCAAAGGATTGGGCTTGGGCTAAAATCACGCCTCTACTCTGATTTAGACGAGCAAAATTGTAGTTTTCTCCCAGGCGGACTGGCGGTAGGGGTGAGGTCTTGGCAATGGTTGATGTGATTGAAGACACGCCCTCTTTTCCGACAAAAAACAACTGGGCTAGATCAGACTTAGCAGGTAAAAAATAGCGATTACCATCATTGCTTCGTAAATTGCCTAAAGGTAATACCCAACTACCATTATCTTTCACCAAACCGGTAAGGGTTTGACTGCCGGTGAATGAAATGGAGGTCAGAGCTTCAGCGATCGGATGATTCTGTTTATCCAAAAGTGTGCCAAATGCCGGTGGCAACGGATTGGTGGGTGCGGGTAAAATCATGCCGGTGACCAGTTGATAACCGGAATTACGGTAGGCTTGTTTTCCGCTTACAAGAGTGATTTCATAACGTGTCTGTGGTTTGAGGCCGGCCACCTGAACGAAGTGTGTATATCTTTGAGTTGTTTGATTTTGATCTCTGATATCCAAGGCTGTTTGACTGATGCCGAGTAATCCCGTCTCTTTATATTGAATACTGCCGCTGACTGGTTCCAATGTCAACCAGGAAACAGTAAATGAGGAATCGGTCACATTGGCGAGAGTTACTTCCCGAGGCTCGGAAGATGTTTGGGCTCGGGATGATAACCTGAGCCCTGATTCGATTAAATAAATCGCTCCGCCCAAACCAATAAGTAAAATCAATATTCCCACTAGTGTAGGAATCTGTGGTTGAGGTTTCATATCATTTTTTTAATTGTCTAATACTATTTATAGTATTGATATCAAATTTAGGGTTGAGTTCGGTCATTAGTAGTTCCTGGGTTGGCGAAACACTGGAAGAACTCGCCGCATGATAGACATCAAAAGCGATCCACGCAAATACGGTGATCAGGGTCACGATCGAAATGATCAGCAAATCTTTACTTTGCATCAGAAATTTAAAGGGTAATAATAAGCTTGTGACTGGACACTGATAGTTAAAGTAGTCACTTCACTACTTATGCCAGAAAACCCAGCTGAACTTATAGTAACTAAGCGCTCGAGTTTGGTCAACTGGTCAAGTAAAGTCACCAGATGTGCATAGTCGCTTTGAAATGACAAATTAAAATTTAAAAGGATAGCAGATTGTGCAATTGCCACCGGAACCGGGTCGGCTGCCGATGTGCCCGTGGGAGTTATGATATCGTTATACAAAACTATTGGACTGAATTGGATACTTGAGATAGTAGCACTATTGTCGATAGCCAAACTTTGCAGTTTTCTGACTAATGAAGGAAATTCCGGTTTTTCAGGCATAAAGTTATATATTGTAGCTAAATCGACCTCAATTTTTTCGTATTCGGCTTGTGCCTGAATCAGGCTGTTGATCTTGGCTTCCAGTTTTTGGTCGACCTGGGCTTTGTCAGAAATTTGCCGCTGCAAAGTAGCAATAGTTTTGAGAGTCGGACGGATGGCAAAAAAACCAAAAAAGGTGATGGCAAACAAAGACAATGTCACCATGGTGTAAGCTTGGACTTCAGGAGCAGAGAAAATAGGTTTAAGCCGGCGGTAGTAATTGCGGTAACGGTTAAGTTGAAATAAGGATTCACTCATGGTGTGCCTCCTGCCAAAGCCCCCGGCCGGGGCCTAACCGCCGCATCAATCGTAAATAAGGCTTGACCACCTGCGTTTTTACTCAGACTAGTCAGATTGATTTGCGCGAGCAAATTGGAAGTCTTAAGTTGATAGATGAAAAGAGCTAAGTCTTGATTAGAGTTGGCAGAAGCAGACAAGCTTACTGAAGTGTTGGAAATGTTTAAGGTAGTCAGTTTTATGCCTTCAGGTGTGATTTGTTCCAAATGATGAATGACTTGCACCATTAGATTTTGGTCGGTAATTAGGCCTCCGATTTGTCCGACCCGACCCTGTAAATTCCTAAATTTTCCCTCAAATTCCTGGTTGGCTTGGATGATAGCTGATTTTTGGTCAATCTCGTCGTTGAAGTCGGTGATTTTGCGGTCAAGTGAAAACCGATAAATAAAAGCCAAAAGGACAATGATTTCAGTACAGATGATGATGTAGCGGCCGTAAGAAAGAGACCAACTTAAAAGTTTACCCAGTGGGGTTTTTTCAAAATCTTTCTGTGGCAGTAGATTGATATTGATGGCAGGCATGGTAAAAAATGCAAAATGTAAAGATCAAAATGTAAAATTAAAGATCAAATTTTACAAATTTTATATTGTCATTTTGATTTTTGATCTTTTAATTTTGAACTTAATTTCGATTTGAGACGGGCAGCTTTATTTTTGTGGATCAGATGTTTTTTGGCAGCTTGATCAAGTTGGGAAAATGCCTGGCTCAAATTTTTGGGCGTGGGAGTAAGTCGCGCAGTTCTTAGAGCAGCTTTGAAACTCGCGAGTCCTTTTAGATTTTGCGCGCGGCGTTTTTTATCCTGTTTGAGTTTTTTGCTGGCCGAATGGGTGATTGGCATAAATAAATCCTCCAAATCTTTGGAGCAGGTAATTGAAGTATAAATCAAGCTAGCTTTTTTCGCAATAGAGCAAGCCCTATTTTGTTAATGCTCACTTTTCCTCTCTACCGCCAAAACCAGTTACCCAGTATAATTATGGTACCGTGTTTAGAAATTTTCTAGCCAACAGCAGCGCGATTTTACTCAAAAAACAAAGCACTTTATTGTCTGCAGCCACGGTCATCATGTTCACAGTTTTAATTTCACGCGTTTTAGGTTTAATGCGTGACCGGCTTTTGGCCGGATTTTTTAGTGTTGACGAATTGGGAATTTATTTTGCCGCATTTAGATTGCCAAATTTACTGTTTGAACTTCTGGTGATGGGAGCTCTAGCGACGGCTTTCATCCCGGTTTTTACCAAACACCTGTCCCAAGAGGGAGAAACACGGGCGTTTGCAATAGCTGCTCAAATCATCAATTTAGGGTTTTTGACTGTGATAGTGTTGATGTTGCCGCTGCTTATTTTTACCCGGCCAATTTCCTACTTACTGGTCCCCGGATTTTCCGAAAGCCAACGCGAACTCATGGTTTCCTTCACGCGGATTATGTTGGTGGGACAACTCTTGCCCATGGTGATTGGAAATTTTGTGACTGGGATTTTGCAATCATTTCAACGTTTTTTACTACCGGCATTAGCGCCGGTAGTTTATAACATCGGGATTATCTTAGGTATTTTACTCTTTAGAAGTTCTCTCGGACTTTATAGTGCGGTTTGGGGAGTAGCTCTGGGGGCAGTGTTTTATCTAGTCATTCAACTGCCACTACTGTTTAAACTGGGTTACCGGCACAACTGGCAACTCAAACTTCACGAACCGGGAGTGCGTCAAGTGGTCAAACTGATGTTGCCGCGGACCTTTGGTCTAGCCGTTTCCCAAATCGATACCACTGTAGATTTGATGCTGGCTTCGTATTTGGGTGCCCGGAGTATCACCATCTTTAACTTCGCGCAGCATCTGCAACAGTTGCCCATCGGTTTGTTTGGAGCCACTTTTGCGCAAGCGGCTTTGCCGACTTTGTCTATCACGGGAGCCAAAACTGATCTAGTTGAATTTAAAAAACTGTTTTTGGCTTCGATGCACCAGATATTGTTTTTTGTGCTGCCGGCCTCGGCGATGTTGATAGTTCTGCGAACGCCGATAGTCCGTTTGGTTTTTGGAGCTGCCAGATTTGACTGGGATGCCACCGTCACCACCGGGCAGACACTGTCATTTTTTGCTGTTTCTATCTTTGCCCAGAGTCTGGTGCAACTTTATGCGCGGGGGTTTTATGCACTACTCGATACCAAAACTCCAGTGATCATCGGAATTTTTTCCGTAGTCGTGAATACGGTTTTAAGCATCGTGTTAGTGTCAATTCTTAATTGGCCGGTATGGTCGTTGGCAGTTTCTACTTCAGTTGCAAGCATTTTGAACGCTCTATTATTGCTGGTTTTTCTCTACCGGAAAATTTCCGGTTTTGATCTCAAAGCTTTAATTATTCCGCCATTTAAAATGTTGATCGCTGCTTGTACTACGGCGGTATTTCTTTATGTGCCGATGAAACTGTTTGACCAACTCATTTTTGACACGACTCGGGTATTGGATTTGATTTTACTGACTACTGTGGCGGCAATTTCGGGGTTGTCTGTCTATATCTTCTTAGCCTGGTTTTTGGATATTGAAGAAGTGGCAACTTTCTTTAAACTCATGCAAAAATTCAAACGCGCGCCGCGGATGATATTTGCCGAACCGGAGACGTTGGTGAATGATGAACATTCGCAGATTCCCTAAGAGCCTGTTTGGAAAGTCCGTATTTGGCTATAATTGCCCACATTTGGCTAAAAACCATTCATCGTTCGTCACTGTATCTAGTCTCGATACAGCTCCTCACGCTTCATGGTTTTTACCTCGAACTTGGACAATTCTATCTCAAAAGAGACTTTCCAAACAGGCTCTAAGTGGCGGATGGGGTGGCTGATGCGGAGGCAGTAGGAGTCAATTCCAAAAGCACCACACTATTTTGTGGCATGATGACTTCTGTCGCAAAACTATTTTGCGTCACAGAAATCTTTTTTGTCGGATTTCCTCCTTGCCCCAAACGAACGAGTTGGTATAAATAATCACCATTGGCTAAGTTTATAAACTGTACCGGAACTTGTTCACTGTGTTGGGCAAATTTATCATAGTTGACCAAAATGAGTTGGATAGTCGCATCGTTTGATGTAGCAAAACCGGTGACCCAAGTGCCTTCGCCGGTAGTGACCAACCGGGTGCCGTCGATTTGGTTGAGCAACTTAAATGCTGCGTATCGGGGTTTAGCCTGATTGCCAGTACTAGGATGAGTAAGTAAACCCCATCTGCCCCAAAAAGTCTGTCCTTGTGGATCAAGGCCATCTACCAATTCAAAAGCAAATAAACCTTCGTATCCGTAAAGCGCCTGACGGACCGAGGCTACGGCATGGGCGGCAGCCAAGTCACCGTCATAGCCAGGATTGATTTCGGAATCAAAACCCCATTCTGTGATCAAGCGCGGTTGGATAATCAAGTCCGGATAAGGTAAAAGCCAATCGGTGATCCGCTCGGGGTCTTTGGCATATTGGGTAGGGTCGGTAGTGTAGCGGTGCCAGGACCAAAAATCGAGACGCAGATGGTTGGTGATGACAAAATCAGCTAAGCTCGTGATCCACTTTTTATAAAGGTTGGTAGTGGCTGGACCGCCAATTTTAAATGAATTGACATTTTGGGCTGAATTGGCACCGCTGACGGCATAAGCATATAGGGTGGTGTAATTTTTGGGGCCAGACAGTTCCCAACCACCAAAGAAATCCGGTTCGTTCCAAACTTCGTAGTAGATATTTGTTAAATTGAAATGAGCCTTTCCGCTATAGTGTTCGATGGTTTTTTGGACGACTAAGGCCCACTCGTTCCAATCTTGGGGTTTACCAGTCACATCGCCATTTTCTGCAATTACCTGTGGCATATAGGATAAAGAAAAAAACGGCAGCGCGCCACTTTGGAGGATACTATTGACCGTCGCATCAAGTTGGGAAAAATCAAATACCAATTGACCCTGAGCAGTGCGCGATACTAGTTGGTAATGATCAAAGATATGGTCGATGCGGATATAATTTGGTGACAAGGCTTTTATTTGATTTGCTACTGGAGCCAGCATATTTTGTTCTGACTCACCGCCCTGGCTAAAAGAATTCCAGACGGGTTTGATTGGTTCAAGCGTCAAATTAAAGTTGACTACGATATTGGCCTTGATTCCGCCAGCGCGAATCAAAAATCGAGCCACATTTTGGCTAGCGATAAGTAAAAGAGGTAGAAGTAGAAACAACAAGAGAACTTTTATAGCGATAGGCCATAATTTTTGGCGTTTGCGCATACGTCTTTTCATAACTCCTCATTCCCATCATAACTAAACCAAATTTGCTTGCCAAGGGTGAAGTGGAGTTGACAAAATTTAGCAGTCGTGGTTTAATAGTGCTAAATAGTTAAACGTAGAATAAGTAGGTTTAGTAGATTAAGTAGAAGAGGGAGTTTTTTTATTTTTCCCCAGTCTACTTTCTTTACTTTTACTACTTGTTCTACTTAATTTATTACCTATGGTTGAACTTACTGATCGCCAAATAAAACTCTTAAAAGCCGTGATTGAAGAATATATTGAGACGGCCGAGCCGGTGGGGTCGCAAACCCTGGACAAAAAATACAATTTAGGTGTATCGCCGGCAACGATCCGCAATGAAATGGTGGCTCTGACCAAGAACGGATTCTTAAAACAGCCACATACTTCTGCCGGGCGCGTGCCCACACCCATGGCTTTGAAATTCTACATCCAAAATCTGATGCAGCAAAAAGAAATGTCGGTGACGGATGAAGTCTCGGTCAAGCAAAAAATTTGGGATTATCGGCAAAAAACAGATAAATTGCTGCGCGAGGCTACCAAAGCTCTAGCTGATAAAACGCATACCTTGGCGATTTCAACTACCAATACAGGTGATGTTTACTTTGCCGGAATGGCAAATCTTTTGGATATGCTGGAGTTTTACGACATGATCGCCACCAAAAATTTACTCTTAATACTTGATGAATCTGATTTTTGGTGGAGTATCTTTGGCAAAGATGTAGGCGAAGCCCCATTCCATGTCATTTTTGGCGATGATTTGAAACAACAATTCTTAGCCAATTGTGGCATGGTTTATGCCAATGTGCATACGCCCAAAATAGAGTGTGCGATTGGGATCGTAGGACCAGCCCGGCTCAATTTTCCCTATGTGATTCCCATAGTTTCCTATTTTGGGCATTTGATTGGGGATATCGCGGGAGAATGGTAAGTACTTTAAAGTATCAAGGGTATCAAAAGTACCACGAGTATCAAGAGTTTTTCGTTTGATACCTGTGCTACCCGTGATACTTGTGATACTTTTCAAATATGAAGCAGACCGATGATAAGCAAAACAAAACAGAGGAACAGAAATTGACCGATCCCAAAATTGCCGAACTGGAAAAACAAGTTGCAGCGTTAACAATACAACTTGATGAACGGACCAACCAGTGGAAGCGGGCGCTAGCTGATTATCAAAATCTGGATAAACGGGTAGGAGAAGAACGGATTGATTTCGTGCGGTACGCGGCCAAAAATTTTATAGTTAGATTATTGGCAATCGTTGATGATTTTGAAAAAGCCCAAGCGCATGTCAAAGATCAGGGATTGGGGCTCGCACTTAAGAAATTATTTGAATTACTCAAGCAGGAAGGGGTGGAAAAGATTGATACTCTCGGCAAGGAGTATGATATCCATTCAATGGAGGCTCTGGTTACAGAAGAAGGTAAAGATGATGGAAAAGTTTTGGAAGAGTTGCGCAGTGGATACACCATGCACGGGGCAATTTTGCGTCCGGCGCAGGTGAAAGTAAGCAAGAAAAAGTAAAAAATTGACCTAATTTCTAATTAATCTAATTGATCTAAATAAGTACCAATTAAATAAATTTGAAAATTGGGATTTGATTAGACCAATTAGTCATTAGGTCAATTAGAAATTATTAAGTTTTTCAGAAAGGAGAAACTATATGAGTAAAATAATTGGTATTGATTTGGGAACTACTAACTCCTGTGTGGCGGTGATGGAGGGAGGAGCTCCCAAAGTGATTCATTCCGCAGAAGGTAGAAATGTGATTCCGTCGGTAGTTGATCCGACCAAACGGGTAGTGGGAGATGTGGCCAAACGCCAAATAGTGATTCACCCTCAAAATACGATTTTTTCCATCAAACGCTTGATGGGGCACAAATTCAGCGACGAATCAGTGCAGAGGGATATGAAATGGTTGCCATACACGATCAAAGCTGGACGAGATGGAAGAGCGATAGTCAATGTCGATGGTAAAGATTATACACCGCAGGAAATTTCGGCCATGATTCTTACTAAAATCAAAAAAGATGCCGAAAGCTACTTGGGTAGTGAAGTCAAACAAGCAGTCATTACAGTACCTGCCTATTTTGACGATGCGCAGCGTCAAGCGACCAAACAGGCTGGAGAAATCGCCGGTCTTGAAGTGCTGCGAATCATCAATGAACCCACTGCTGCAGCTTTGGCTTATGGGCTAGACAAAAAAAATGCCCACACTGTAGCCGTTTATGATTTGGGTGGAGGTACGTTTGACATCACAATTTTGGAACTTGGGGAAGGAGTTTTTGAAGTCAAAGCTACCAATGGCGATACGCATTTGGGAGGCGATGATTTTGACCAGGTGATTTTGCATTACTTGGCAGATGAATTTAAAAAAGAGAACAATGTCGATCTGACGAAAGATCCTCAAGCATTGCAAAGACTCAGAGATGCAGCGGAAAAAGCCAAGATTGAGCTTTCTACTTCAACGGAGTCGGAAATCAATCTACCGTTTATTACTCAGGGTAAAGAGGGACCATTGCATCTAGTGATGAAACTCTCACGAGCCAAATTGGAAGCGTTGGTGGGTGATTTGATTGATAAAACCATTGGTCCGGTCAAAGCCTGTCTCAAAGATGCCGGAATTGAAGCCAACAAAATCAATGAAGTAGTTTTGGTTGGCGGCATGACCCGTATGCCCAAAGTGGTGGAGACTGTCAAAAACTTTTTTGGCCGAGATCCACACAAAGGGGTCAACCCCGACGAAGTCGTTGCCATTGGTGCCGCAATTCAGGGAGGTGTGTTAGCCGGAGACGTTAAGGACATTCTTTTACTTGACGTGACGCCACTAACTCTTGGAGTTGAGACGTTGGGAAGTGTGGCTACTCCACTTATTCCGCGCAATACGACTATCCCCACAAGCAAGTCACAAGTGTTTTCTACAGCAGCTGACAATCAAACTTCAGTTGAAATCAATATTTTGCAAGGAGAAAGGCCAATGGCCCGCGACAATAAATCCTTGGGCCAATTTCATCTGGATGGGATTCCGCCGGCTCCGCGTGGAGTGCCGCAAATTGAAGTGACTTATGACATTGATGCCAACGGGATTTTAAATGTGAGCGCCAAAGATAAAGCATCTGGCAAATCCCAGTCGATTCGGATCACCGGCTCAACTGGACTTAGTAAAGACGAAATTGATAGGATGCAAAAAGAAGCTGAAGCCCATGTCGAAGAGGATGCCAAAGTCAAAGGTAAGATTGAAGCCCGCAATCAAGCTGACAGCCTGATTTATACCGCTGAAAAATCCTTGAAAGACGCCGAAGACAAGGTCAAGCCGGAAATCAAAAAAGAGGTTGAGGAAAAGATCAAAGCTTTGAAAGATAAGCTCGAGTCAGCTGACAAAGAAGAGCTGGAAAAGTTAACCAAAGATTTGTCAGACTCGTTGTCAAAGGTGGGCGAGGCGATGTATAAAGATCAGTCGGCAGCAGGCAGTTCGCAGTCTGCAGATAAAAAGGAAGGATCTGAAGAGAATAAAAACGGGGAAAAGAAAGACGACAAAAAAGTCGAAGAGGGACAGGTAGTAGAATAAATTCAAAATTCAAAAGTCAAAAATCAAAATTAGGGCGCGCGATGAGCGCGCCCGCTTGATATAATACTAATTACTATGACACCTGAAGACTATATGCAACAAGCGATTGAGGAAGCCGAACTTTCCGTTAAAGAGGGCAATGGTCCATTTGCTGTGGTGGTAGTCAACTCCGAGGGAAAAGTAGTATGGAAGGATCATGATCGACAGAAAGAACGTATGGATCCAACCGCACATGGAGAAATAAATGCAATTCGCTCTCTATGTAAAAAATTGAATACAATGTCCCTTAAAGGTTATACATTTTATACCACTTCAGAACCGTGTCCTACCTGTTTAACTGGGATGATTAAGGCACAGGTTTCAGCAAACTTTTATGGAGCAAAAACTGAGTTAACCGCGTCATTACCATTGCCAGCCGAGATGATTGCTTCATATTCCAAGAAATATCCGATTAAAGTTATTAGTGGCATTTTAGCCAACAAATGTTTAGCGCAACGGAATAGATATCTACACAATTAAATTATGGTAACAGATAGAGATTATTACGAAATATTAGGTGTTTCCAAGTCTGCATCTGATGCAGAGCTTAAGGCGGCATACCGGAAGCAGGCACTGGCCTGGCATCCGGACAGGCACCAAAGTGATAAAAAAACAGCTGAAGCCAAGTTTAAAGAAATCAATGAAGCCTATGAAGTGCTTTCTGATGCGCAGAAAAAAGCCGCCTACGACCAGTATGGTCATGCGGCTTTCCAACAGGGCGGATTTGGAAATGCTGCTAGTCAAGGTCCATTCTCCGCCAAAGGCGGACCAGCCTCTGGCTGGGGCGGTCAGGGACCGTTCACTTATTCCTATTCCACGAGTGGCGGTCAAGGCTTCGATTTTTCCGATTTTGGATTTAGTGATCCATTTGAAATTTTTGAACAATTTTTTGGCGGAGGCGCCTCGCCTTTTGGCGGTAGACGACAAGTGCGCAAACAAGTTTATTCTCTCCAAATAGATTTTATGGAAGCAGTCCACGGTGTGTCCAAAGAAGTGGACATCGATGGCAAAAGAAAAACTATCAAAATCCCAGCCGGAGTGGATGAAGGGATGCGCATCCGGTTTGATGAATTTGATGTCGTGGTTGGGGTGAGACCGAGCGACAAATTTAAACGTGATGGTAATGATGTGTATGTAAATGTGGAGTTGTCCTATTCTGATGCGGCACTAGGCACGGTGATTGAAGTGCCTACAATTGGTGAAACCGTTAAATTACGCGTCAAACCCGGAGTCCAGCCGGGGACGCTTATGCGGCTGCGCGGTCAAGGAATACCTGACGTTCGCGGCGGGGGCCGGGGAGATGAATATGTCCGCTTGGTCGTTACCGTGTCCACACATTTAAATCGTCGGCAAAAAGAATTGTTGGAAGAATTAAGAAGCAGTTCGTAGAAGAATGAAAAAGATATTGCTGTTTTTTATTGCTGTCTTTTTAAGTATAGCTATCGTCAGTCTTTTAATACAGCGTAAATTGATATCACCAATTACTTCTCTACCATCAGTTATTAAAGAAGTAGACAATCCTGAAATTTCCACTCTACCCGCAGCCTCGGGTGAACCTTCTCCAACACCGGTTGCTACTCCGGCAATACCCTTATTTGAATTGCATTTCAATACCAGTAACTATTCTTTGGGCGAACCAAGCGGAGATGTACCTGGTGTCAAGGTTCGTCTCTATGACAGTCAAAATCGATTACTTGGGGAACAAGTGGTACCACCGATCGTAATGAAAGGCAACGGAGGTAGTGGGGGAAATGTTCTTTTTCAAGTCCCTTTGGGTACTTACCGGGCAGATGCAGAAACAACACAGCTTGTGGGGACTAAAACAGTGACATTGACTTCTTATAAAGACCAACAGTTTTATACCATCCCGATGTATGCCCAACCGATAAAAATCAGTGGTAAATATTATTTTGACGCAAACAAAAGCGGTACTTACAATGAAGGAGAGACTACATTTGCAAATAAAAAGATAAACGCGTTCGTAAGAACTGGCGCCGCTTACAAAAATTTATATGAAGCTGGTTCAACGACTACCGATAGTCAAGGAAATTTTTTGCTAACAGTAAAGTATATTGGTTCATATACATTTGGTGCAGAGCAAGTGTTGGGATATCAGGAGTTGTCCCAACGTTGGGTAGATCTGACAGCAGGGCAGTCGGCGACTTATGATATTTACCTTTGGTCGTTGTAGTGAAGAATGTTTCTAGTTTTCCCGGATCGCAAATACATTTCACTCCGGGAGTGTCAAAATTTCGCGATTTTGCACAAAAAGAAACTGTTTATAAATAGCAAGACACTTTACTTCATGAGGATCCAAAGCTATTTGCGATGTACTAATTGTACCAATATATACCTTTAGCTGAACCACCGGTACGGCTATTGATTACGGTGAAATTGCATACCCACTGCGTATCATTTATCTTTTCTCTCATTGTCCAGGACCCACCATTTTTCGTAAAATCTACAAGAAAAGTTGATTTGTTTGATGCTTTCATAAAGACTTGAGCTTTTGAGTTAAATTCTTTGGCATATTTTTGCGAGAGTAATTCCCATCTACCATATGTCATTAACCAAGCTAATCCCAATCCCGCTAAGCTAATAAACAGTGTTCGAACGTATTGCTGTTTCTGATTTTTCATATTGATGAGATGGTCAATTATAGCAATTATTTAATTTGTGTTGAACCTCGTCAGGAAAATATATATACTTTATTAAACGCCATGCCAGAAAATGATCAAGTTCAAATAACTCCATCAAAACCTGCTGATGCAGTATCTCAACTACCCAAAGAGCCAAATTCATTTTTAAAAAACACAAGATGGTTATTACTTTTTCTGTTAGTTGTTATTTTGCTTATAGGAGCTACCGTTATTTATCAAAATCAACAACTTAAGAAACAAGTCGCGGAAACCCAAATTTCCCCAAACACTCCTTCAATTTCTTCTCCAGTGACCACTCAAGCAAGTAAATACGAATTCTATCCGCGTATCAAAGCCGAATTCCAAAAAATTGCAGAAAAATATCAAAGCCAAGTTTTAGAAACTGCCAAACTCGGAATTGGGTGGATCAGTCAAGATAACTTAAATATCATAAACGACGATTCTTCCGGGTTTGAGCTGCGTAGTTTTAACTGCGAAAAAGACGTAAGCCAACTGCTGGACTTTAAAGAAATTGCTCAGTCAGCCAGTTCTAAAATAGACCTAGAAATGAGACAAAATGGCTTTAATTTAAATCAAAAGAACTCATCGACATCAATTGCAGACAATCAATTTCATGATTATGTTCAGGCTTATGAAAAAGGAACTACTAAATGTGCATTTGTGGCTAGTCCGAATTGCGGCGGTACTTCTTTGGAAGGTCCAATGTACTATACATTTTCATTAGGATGCACAGAAGACTTTGATAAAAATTACCAACAACAAGCTCCTTATCTCACAGATTTGGGAATAGATAAGGCAGTTATTCATGTGCAGCAAAAAGTAGGTGACTTCGTAAAATTAAATGTTAATGAAAGAAGAAGCGGGCACGGGCATTATACTGTAGCAAAACTCATCAACGGAAAATGGAAAGAGTTGTTTTCGGGACAGGATATCCCAACCTGTGAAGCTCTCGAAAAGAACGCGGTTCCAAAAGAAATTATGTCCGAATGTTATCCGAGCAACCCCCAGAACTAAATATGAACGATAATTGGCGTGAAGATCCGTATTGGCGGGCGTGGGGAGTACTGTATATCTTAAGCTGGGGAAACAAAGGACTACTGTGGTTATTACTATGTCTGTTTATTTTTCAACTCATCGCGATACTTAATCTCGTCGATCAAGATTCTGTGCTGTTTTTTTACGGTTTCTTCACAAATACAGTTGTTTTCTGTCTGATTCTGCCATGGACGTGTTATCAGTATCTCAAAAACATCAACGCTACTTACATAAATGAGTTTGTAAAGGGAACACTTAAACCCGTCGTGCAGATTGCCGCACCACGTCGGATTTCCGGACCAAAGGCTGTAGTATTTGTAGTGGTAACAATTATATTTTTTAGTTTGAGTTTTGTACAAAAAGGTCTGTCAGGAGAAATAAATGAACTTATTAATCATAGTCTGGCTTGGATCTCCGGGTTTACTTTTGGTCCAGGTCTGTATTTGATGTATTTCACTGGAATACTGGTGCAACGCAAAATTTTTCAGATGTCCGACATAGACAAACAATCGCTTACAAAATATTTAACCAAATCTGATATCACCGAATCAAAGTTGGAGAATTAATGGTTTTATTTAAATAAAACCCCTAGAAGTTTAAGGAGTCAATCACTTCATTTGCAGCGCTATACCAGTCTTTAGCTTCAGGTGTCCCCTCGCCGCGGAGTAAGAGATCGTAAAATTTCTGCTGCCCTTTGTCCACAAATGACTTTTCAGTACAACCAGTCCACAGTGTCAGGAGTTCCGAATTGGTCAGGCTATTTCTGATTTTAGTTTTGTCTCCCAGAATGAGTATGTGAATAAACTTATTATTTACCGGAATATCGATGGCGGTGTGAAATTTGAAATCACAAACGTCATAAGCCGCAAAGGTCGTAGATACCCAAAAGAATTTTCCGGTTTTGGTCTTTTTGACCTGGTCGGTTGCATCAAGACTCCAGAGTGAAAAAGGGGACTTGCCAGATACTTTACCTTGTTGCAGTTCATTGTAATAACTTTGTATTTTTTCTTTTGTGAAGCCCGGACCTGACTCAGAATAGTCGAAATTATTGATATCCAGTTGACTGATAACAATACCCTGACCATCTAATGGAAAATATTCTTTATCATTTTTTATGTGTACTGGATACGTGCTGAAAGACTCAAAAGAGATACTTTCATAAGCCGCAGGAGCCATGTAGTACATGATAGTAGGTTTAGTTTGTGTAACTTCCGAATTTGCCTGAATAGTGAGTCCGCAGCTTTTGCCGGTAAAAGTTTTGGCGATTTGATTTCCCGCGACGTCTTGACTAAAGACCAAGTCGTACTCTCCGTCGCTAATTGACGTATCACTTATCACTAATTTGTTGCTTTGGATTTCCCAATTACCGGTGCCGAAATTCGGCCGAGTATCGTTTGGAACATAGTCCCTGCCCCAGGTGACATCAACTGTGCCATTAGCATTGAACACTCCTTTTTCTCCTGAAAAACAATTGTTCTTAAATTGTTTACCCGGAATAAATGTATTTATATTTATTTGGTTGGCTGCCACACCACCAGGAGACGCCGTATTTTTATTATTAGTTTTTTTAGAGAGGAAAGCAGTGGTTGCAAGAATGCTTACTAAAATAAGGAAGCTGCCAACGAGGAAATATTTATTGGGACCTTTTTGAGTTTTTGCAGTTGGAGAAATATGAACTGCCTCCGGTTGGGAAGACGGTTGAACTGTTTGTGAAGCCGATTCGTTTGTGTCGATCATAATTATTATATTAACAAATTAAGACCAGAGTTGATATATCAAAAACAGTTAGGTGATGGCAGATTGACGGGAGCGAATTTGGTGCTATAATAAGGAAGGTTGAAAGAACCCGCCTAGGTAAGTTTGAGGCGGGATAAAGGTGGGAAGTTCCCGCCTTTTTTATTAAAAATTGAGGTTGACCCGCCTAAGCTTGCTTTGTGCCTTACCTACTATTCGTAGCGCGGCACAAAGAGCGCTTGGTCGGCGGGTTTAAGAAACACTAAGCTCATAAATTCGCAAAGTGTTTCTAAAGTATGCCAGCAATAGTCAGAAGCGAATTTGCACTAGCGTTAAATCAAGTTGCCACCGAGCGGGGAATTGACCCGTCGGTAGTGCTTGAATCGATCAAAGCTGCGATACTTGCTGCTTACCGCAAAGACTATAGCACTCCCACTGATGAGCTTGAAGGCTTGGTTGTAGAATTAAATCCTGATAACGGTGAAGCCCATATCACAAAAGACGGCAAGGATATTACCCCTCCAGGTTTTGGTCGAATTGCCGCTCAAACTGCTAAACAAGTCATTTTACAAAGAATCCGTGAAGCTGAAAAACAAGCCATCCTGACTGATTACTCCGCCAAGGTTGGAAACTTGATTCCCGGTATGGTACTAAGATTTGACGGACCAAATGTGATCGTGGATATTGGCCGGGCGCAGGCAGTCATGCCACCCCAGGAACAGGTCCCAAATGAGCGTTATCGTCTCAACCAGCGTTACACTTTTTATATTGAAGGGATTCGGGAAACTTACCGCGGAAATGAAATTGTCGTATCGCGGGCCCACAAAGGGTTGGTCTCCGGTTTATTTAAACGCGAAGTACCGGAAGTGGCCCAAGGAGCTGTCGAAATCCGGGAGATCGCCCGCGAGCCTGGTAGCCGTTCCAAGGTCGCAGTTTTCTCGACCCAATCCGGAGTCGATCCGGTAGGATCATGTGTTGGACAAAAAGGGGTCAGAGTCCAGGCAGTGATTTCGGAACTCGGCGGAAGTGAAAAGGTGGACATCATCCAATGGAATGATGATTCGAGTCAATTTATTATTGCCGCTTTATCTCCAGCCA
>LCEX01000012.1 GCA_000995415.1 Candidatus Gottesmanbacteria bacterium GW2011_GWC1_43_10 | reverse complement strand
TTTATAATCCATTTCGCCTTTTTCGTTGACCAAAGCGGCCAGATTGATGGATGATAAGTAGCATACTCCCCAAGCCGGAAGGCCTTCTTCACCACAGTTTAAAACCAGCAGGCCATTTGCCGAAAACTGGTGTATTTCAGAAACTGTGATGTCAAAGACCTCTTCAATTCCATCTGGTTCCAGTTCTTTTACTGTAGCTACCAATTGTTGCCTGTAGGGCCCTCGTGTATAACGAGATAAAAGCGATCGTAACTTTTCTTGTTTTGCTTTTTGCAAAAATCCAATCAAACCTGCAAATGTTACTAAATCAGATTTAGATATAACTAAATCATGATACGCTTGACAATGATAATCAGCGTATGCACCTTTACCGTTTGGAAGTTTTCTGATCCCATCAGCTCGACGATTCTCATAGATGCGGCTCATAATCCCAAAATTTAAAAGTAGCCGTTGCACATCGACAAGCAAAGCCTTACTGATAGAAGTAAGTCTTGCACTTACACCTTTTTCCGGAGTACCAGCAACATGCCCATCACTTGAAAATAAACCTTGTAAATACCCACGTTGCATCATTTCCGAACCGGCAAGAACTGCTTTGGGAACTAGATATTCATTGGCGTGAGTGAGACCATAACGCTGTGCTATCCTCCATAGTCTTACAGATTCAACCACAGCTTTGTTTTCTTTTTCAACATATTGAGGAGTCACTGAATAGGAGCGTGCGACCACCTGTTCTCCTGCCACAAGTTGTGAAACCATGGTAGCAAATTTTGGAGCAAGTTCTTTTTTTTCATCATGGTAGAAATAAAGAGTAGCTACATCTTTTTTCATACTTCCATCACCAACTAACCAACCTAATACCTGACCTTCCTCCAAAGACCCGTTTTTCCCAAAGCCTCCGCCACTCGTAAGCACGATCTTGTCGCTCGGCGTTAATTTTTCTGCAGCTTTTGGTCCATCTAAAGTAACCACTTTATGATCTCTGGTTAATCGTAGTTCATATCCTTCATGAGTTTTAAGTCGAAACACAGGCTTCACACCAGTTTTTTTAACTGCTGTGGAAAGATACGCTTTTCCATTTACAATAGCTGTAAATGGAGTATTTTCTTCATATAATTGTCGCATATACTTTAGTCCATCACTTGTCGCGACCAATGTATCTCCTGTTACACACGGATTTACACAGTTGATGTAGTTGAAGTAATAATTGGAGTGCTGTTTGTTGTAGCGTTCCATAAACACCAAGCCCGGCTCGGCACTCCTCCAAGCTGCCTGGCAAATCAGATCCCAAAGTGAACGGGCTTTGATAGTTTTGACGACTTTTGGTTTTTTACCCAGATCCAACCAATGCTGCATGATCCCATCCCATTTGGTATCGTAATCCGGATCGTCCTTGTCGGGAAAAACCAGATCCCAATCACGATCGTTTTTGACGGCTTCCATAAAAGAATCAGATACGCAGACTGATAAATTAGCACCATTTATCCGCGACAAATCCTGTTTGACGGTGATAAATTCTTCCACATCCGGATGCCAATCCCAAAGCATGAGCATCAAAGCTCCACGTCTCGTCCCCCCTTGTTGAATGATATCTTTGGTAGCCACAGAAAAAAGTTCCGCCCAGTTACATGGACCGGATGAAAAGCCGTTAACCTTTTTGACCCGCGCTCCCCGGGGACGAAGCGATGACAGGTTGATCCCCACTCCTCCGCCTCTAGCCATGATTTCCACCATTTGTTTTAAGGTTTCAAGTATCCCTCCGCGTGAATCTTTGGGTGAGGGAATCACGAAGCAATTGTAGTAAGTGACTTTATATCCGGTACCTGCTCCTGACAAAATCCTTCCTCCCGGAACAAATTTAAAATCAGTCATCGCCTCATAAAATTCATTTTCCCAGTATTTTTTTTCTTTGACTGTTTTTTCATTGTCAGCCACACCTCGGGCAATCCGACGCCACATCTCCTCTGGAGTTTGTTCAATGGGTTTACCCTCTTTGTCCTTGAGAGCATACCGATCTAAAAATACTTTGCTACGAATTCCAGTAAGTTGCATATATAAAAAGTTAAAAGTCAAAGGTCAAAAGGCAAAAGTCCAGTTCAAAAGTAAAAAATTAAGAATTTAAAACTTTTGAAGTTTAACTTGCAATTTTGACTTTTGATTTTTGCATTTTGATTTTTATAAAAGTTTATGTAGTTCTTTTTCAAACTCCTCAAGATCCACAAACCTGCGAAAAACAGACGAAAATCTGATATAGGCGACTTTATCTTTTTTCTTAAGTCTGGTCGCTACCATTTGCCCGATCTTTTGGCTATCGACTTCAACTGACTCTCCCCCCCGCAGTTCCCGCTCTACTTCATCAAGGATCTCTTCAATATCTTTATGGGTCAAGGTCGTTTTCTCCGCTGCCTTTCTGATTCCACTTCCCAACTTTTCCCGGTCAAAACTTTCGCGCGTCCCGCTTTTTTTGATAACCACCAGTGGCACGGTTTCAATCCGTTCGTAGGTCGTAAACCGCTTACCGCATTTACTGCATTCCCGGCGCCTTCTCGTCACCGACAGATCTTCACTATCCCGCGTCTCGACTACTTCAGTTGCCTCATGTGTACAATACGGACATTTCATAATTAGCTGTCAGCTTCCAGCTATCTGCTTTCAAACTGTCTGATGGCTGAGAGCTGATGGCTGATAGCTATTTCTCGTGAAACCTCAAACACTATCTGTGGTGCCAAAGTCAAAGATAAGACACTACATAACCCGCGTCAAGATCACAAACTATATCTTTTTATATCAGTCCTGGCCTTAGCTTCAAACTTGTATTTATCAATTTGTTATAAGTTTAGTTACATAACAAACTTAGGTCGCTTACTCTATTAGAGTATTTTTTTAGTTCAAAATGATAGTCTTATTAGGATTTAGTTAATAATAAACTTTTACCTATAAACTAGAGAAGTAAACTTCTATCTAGGAATTTTTGGCGTTAGAATAATCTATATCAAAATCAGCCGCCAAAATGCTGCAAGTAAACGTGTATTATATTGTTATGGGTTTATTTTTTGAGGTTGTAGTCGTCGGCTAAGGTTTTGAGTTGAGTAAAAAGGCGGTTAAATTGGTCTACGGAATTCAAATCGGTGCGGTTAATTATGCCTTCGACCACTTCCTGTTCTTTGGCTAAAGACCCTTCGAAACGGTCTTTAAGACTCCGCACTTCACTAGTATTGGAATTGCTGATTTTAAATATCTCTACCTCAGCTTGACTAAGATATCCCACCCCATCAGCCAACGTCTTGGCTGCCAAATCTTCTTTGTTTTTATCCAGAAGCATCATGCTCATTTTGAGGTATTTATCCGCGAGCAAAATCAAAAAGTCTACCCGTTTGACTTGATTGGAGATCAAAATAAGCAAGATCTTATCCCGCAAAACTTTCACAAAAAACAACGGATGGTCAGGTAATATCCCGGGGAAAGGTAGTGAGTAGATTACCGGGGAAGGAGACGACTTCGGCGCTTGCGGTGACGATTCTTGCGCGAGCGCGAGCGTCAACATCCCAAAAAAACTGAAAGCGACAATTACGGCTGCCAAAACTTTAAGCATGTTTGGTAAAAACCAATTATATCACGAAGACAAAACTTCTCTTAATACAACTTCGCCCAGACTTACATAGGTTGTACCCATCTTATCTGATTGACTTTGCCATAAAGTGACAGCCTTGACCTCAACTCGCGGCAATTTAAAGTTCGTGTGAGATAAATCCCAACCTCCAGCCTGTGATGTAAACCGGCCCAAAGTCACATGCGGATAAAATTTGCGTTTGTCCCGGGCAAATTTTAAATTTTCCAAAACGTTATTGATTTTATGGTAAAGACTTAATAAATTTTCTTCAGAGATGGCTTCCAAGACTACCAAGCTCTGTTGATTTACCAAAATAGCTATTTCTCCAAAATTCAGGGTAAAACCGGAAGTATCTGCGAGCTTTTGCCGAAGGCTAGTCAAAATTGTCTCTGGAACGACTACGGTGTTACCCAAAAATTTGAGGGTCAGATGCAATTTTTCCGGCACTTCCCATTTGATTTCCGGATAATCTTGACCTAGACCACTCAACAGTTTTCCCAGTTTTTGTTTAGTTGATTTAGGTAGACCAATACCCACAAATAACCTGCGTTTCATGCCTGTTGAAATTCCTCTTGGATATCTATAAAGGTGATTCCGGCTGCTTGGTAAATTTCTTGTTCTAATTGTTTGACTTTGGGAAAGCTTTCATTCAACTCTTTAACCGCTTCAGGCGGCAAATGTTCTTTGTACCAAAGTTTAAACCGGTGATCTACTCCGATTACTTCATATTTAGTCATTTTGTCAGCCAAATAGACAATTTTTTCTTCCCAGGTTTTAGGAGTTAGTTCCGGATCAAGAATCGCATGGAGTGAATGCTTGCGCACGACTTCAGCTACTTCGTCAAAGCCTAATTCTTTCAAAATCCGCTCCGCCGTATCCGGATGCCGCTCCCCTGCCCTTTTTGTAACATTTTTATCAATATCATGTAAGAGTGCCGCCGCCTCAACTAGGGCTTCATTTATTTTGACATTTGAATTTTGAGCTTTGAGCTTGCTTGCAAAGAATTTTGCAAGCTGAGTTACTTCTTCCACATGAATTCTTTTGGCCGAAGGCAGATTGTACTTGTCCCACAAGGCTAAACATTGAGGTCTTGTTGGTATCATATTTAAACCAGATGTTTATCAATTTTCAGAAGAACTTCAGTAAGTATTTCTTGTGGAGATTTGGTAGTCGTATCGATAACCAGGTTATAATTTTTTGGGTCTAAAAAATCGTTACGCTTATAAATACTCTGTAATTTTCCATAAACATTACTTTCCCGTTCTTTGATCTGAACTTTCGCTTCCTCAAGGCTCACTTTTTCCCTCTCGGCAAATCGCTTGATTCTTTCTTCGTCAGTACACGTCAAAAAAACCCGCAATACTCCCGGTAAATCATCTGCCATAATGCCCGTCATCCAACCTTCGAGTATGATGCGTTGTTCGTTTTTTAAAAGTTCGAGCATCCCAAAATCGACTACTTTGGTCAGGCTCTGGGTTTGTTCCTCTGCTTTTTGTAAGGAAGTGCCATGAGTTCTGGAATAATCCCGGAAAAAATGGCTGGCCGAAAACGTCGGCCAATTCAGTTTTTTAAAAAGGTCCCAAAACAGTGTCGTTTTACCAGAGCAAATAAGGCCTGAAATAGTGATTTTGCTATACATTTAGGAATGGTTTCTATAACCTAACTTATCTAATACTTTACCCAGTGTCTCCATTTGTCCGGAAGAATAGGTGTCAATCACCAAATTGAAATATTTAGGATTCCAGAAATCATGATTTCCATAAATTTTTTTCCATTTTCTGATATTTTCCTCTTCGCGTATTCTGATAAACTCTTTGGCTTCTTCAATGGTTACATTGTCGCGATTGGCTGAGCGATCTATTCGGACTGCCGCATCGCTGCACACAAGCAAAAC
Organism: Candidatus Gottesmanbacteria bacterium GW2011_GWC1_43_10; assembly: GCA_000995415.1. Lineage (GTDB taxonomy): Bacteria > Patescibacteriota > Microgenomatia > UBA10105 > UBA10105 > UBA10105. Next base: position 52,787 of record LCEX01000012.1, on the reverse strand, counting down.
TCGTAGCACGCTTGAAATGTCACGGGCCACAAATCCTGATAACCACGCTTCATAAATCATGTGTTCTTTTTCGACTAATATTTTTTTGGCCATCGCTTCCATTTTACGTTCGTGGTCATCTGGACGAAGCATCGCACCTCGTGCGTTTTCATCAACCCCGTGTTCCCGATCCCACGCTCGTTGAATAGCACCTGCGTTGATATATTCCCATCCTAATATTTGTTGCAGATTTTTGGCCAGCGTCGTAGTTCCCGTGGCGATCTTACCTGAAACTGTGATGTTACGGTATTTATAACTTTTGGGTGGATTGGGAACCATTCTCCCATTATATGTTTTCTTTGCATACCGTCAAGATTGGAAATCCTTGACAAGCGAAACATCTCAACCATATAATGGCTCATGGTAATCAGATCACTTGATTATCGTTTATATAAAATAGAGCAATAACACCCCGCATCCTGCGGGGTTATTTTTTATGAACTGGCAGCAGCAGTACTTAAATATCACTTGGGAAGATTTTTGTGCAACAACATCTACCTTAAGTCAAAAAATCACCCGCAGCGCCAAAAAATTTGATCTTATTGTCGCCATCGCCCGCGGCGGTCTCACTTTGGCTCAACTCATGTCCGATCATTTAAGCTTACCTATCGCTGCATTTACCGTCCAAAGTTACAAAGATTTTAAGCAAGCTTCAATTCCTCATATTGTCTATGGTTTGGACACCCGCCTCACCGGTAAAAAAATTCTCCTACTTGACGACGTTTCCGATACGGGCAAAACTTTCCTGCGCAGTCTAATTTATTTAGAAGAACTTGGGGCCAGAAAAGTCGATATCACCACTGCCGCTCTACATCTCAAGCCCCACTCGACTTACGTCCCTGATTTTTATGTAACTAAGACTTCCGCTTGGATCGTTTACCCTTACGAAGTTTGTGAAACTATAGTCCAACTCGGACCACTTTGGCAAAAAACCGGCATCTCGCGTGAACAAATAAAACACCGGTTTTTGACATTTGGATTTGCAACCCAAACTATAAATATGTATCTTAAAAAGATTGGCGTATGATGGGAGAAACTATTTTACCACCCAAAGAAGCTTTACAGCTCATTTCCGGATCCAGGCTCACAAAAGCCCAAAAACTCCTGGCTTCATCACTCGTGACCCAAGCCCGGTCTTTCAAATATACGTTTCCCGGGAAAACCGAGTCGCTGCTTATCTTGGATGTGATCCATTTCCTAAACCACAAAGTAAACACACGCCTGATTGATGCAATTGGCGAAGAATTGGCTCAAGTGGTCACCCCTTTTTCTCCGGATGTGATTTTGACGGCTCCTTCATCCGGCAACATTCCGGCTATCTCAACCAGTCTGCATATGGATGACATGCCGGATGTGATTTATGCTCCCAAAGGCATACCTATCACCATGCAAAAAGTGTTTCAGGCCCAAAGCCACTCTTATACTCACGGAAAAACAGTTGATCTGACCGTCTCTCAAGAAGTTTTATCAGAGGGAGAACGGGTAGCTATTTGTGATGATTTTTTGGATACGGGCAAAACAGCCCTGGATCTGATTAATATCGTTAACCAAGCTCAAGCCGTGCCGGTGGTTTTTTTCTTTGTGATCGAAAAGCCTTATGCCGGGCGCGAGCGGCTGATTGAAGCTGGCATCCCGGCTGAAAATATCATATCGCTTATCAAAATCGCGGAGATGCGGGAAGGGGCGATCAAAATTGCCGGCTTTAGCGAATGGTTTGAACTAGCGAGGAAATAGTATAAAAAAATTATAAAAGAAGGAGAGTTTATGACCACACCATTAAACGAAACATTAGGAGTTTTCGCCAGAGTATTTTTAACCCCTGACGAATTTTATTTAGATGGTGACACAAGAGTTTTTAACCAAAGAGGTATGTTGTACATGGAAACTCCAACAGGTTTTGGTGGTAGAAAACGCACCGATCAAATGGGAAAAACATTTATAGTAGGACGGGATATAAAAGGACCTGACGGTATAGTAACTCGTCACGAAATAAGTTTTCATACAGGACCACCTAAAAGCAGTATATGATGTTAATCGTCGACTTTGGTTCCCAAACTGCCAACTTGATTGCTCGCCGCATCCGAGATTTGGGTGTAACGGTCACAACAGTAATTCCTGAACAGGCACTCGCAAAGATTAAAGAACTTGATCCTCGAGGCATCATTTTTTCCGGAGGCCCGGCCAGTGTTTATGGGTCAGGCGCGCCAACCATTGATCCGAAAATATTTTCATTTAAAATCCCGATTTTGGGCATTTGTTACGGTCAACAACTAACTGGGTTTTTACTCCAAGGCGAAGTCAAAGCCGGCAAAGTCAAAGAATACGGACCGGCCATAGTGCACGTAAATGAACAGTCAGGTCTTTTCTCCGGGTTTACCGGCAAACCTTTTCAAGTCTGGATGAGTCATGGTGACCAAGTCGTTACTCCCCCGCCTGGGTTTCATGTCACTGCCTCCACCAATGATGTGCATGTGGCAGCAATGCACAATACCAAAAGACATATTTACTGTGTGCAATTTCATCCGGAAGTCGAACACACCCGTTTTGGCAAACTCATTTTGCGTAATTTTATAGAAAATATTTGCGGTCTGAAAATCAAAAAACATCGCCTTGACCTCCCCCAACTCATAACCCGCATAAAACACGAGATTGGGCAGGCCAATGCTCTCTGTGCGGTTTCCGGAGGTGTGGATTCAACTGTGGCTGCTGCACTTGTAGCCCGGGCTGTCGGCAAACAGCTCATTCCGGTCTATATAGAAAGTGGTTTGATGCGGACTGGGACCAAAGAAGAAGTAACTAAATTGTTTACCGAGAGTTTTCATATCAAACCGGTGATTGTCAAAGCCCAAGCAGAGTTTTTAAAAGCTTTAACCGGCCTCACCGATCCGGAAGACAAACGCCGGGCAATCGGTGCTCTTTATATCAAGCTTTTTCACGAAGAAGCCAAAAAACACAAAGGTGCAGATGTCTTAGTTCAAGGCACGATTTATTCTGATGTGATTGAGAGTAAAGGCACCAAACACGCTGCCAAAATCAAATCGCATCACAATGTGGGAGGGCTCCCTAAAGAACTCGGATTTAAGTTGGTTGAGCCGCTACGTGAGTTTTACAAAGATGAAGTAAGAAAAATTGGCCGAAAATTGGGCCTGCCACCCAAGTTTGTGCAAAAACAAGTATTTCCCGGCCCGGGCCTTGCGATCCGGATCGTTGGCGAAGTCACGCGAGCGCGTTTGGCCCAGGAACATCAGGCTGATCAAATTATACTTGAGGAAATGGCCAAATCTAATTGGCTTAAGAAAGTCTACATGTGTTTCCCGATCATGACCGGAGCTCCATCAACCGCAGTCAAAGGCGACGGCCGCTTTTTTGGTGAAGTAGTAGCTTTAAGAATCATTGAATCCAAAGATGTGATGACCACCAACTGGGCGCATCTTCCTTACTCCTTGCTGCAAAAATTGTCCTCGCGGATTGTGAATGAAGTCCCGGGTGTTTCCCGCGTAGTTTATGACATCACCACCAAGCCACCTGCAACTATGGAGTGGGAGTAAATCGGCACAGGGATGTACCGACTGGTACGTCCCAAACCTCCGGCGACGATGGAATGGGAGTAATTTTTTACTGGGGTTTATTTAAAACAATTGGTTTAAGCCGAGTCATGGCTTCCAGTGAATAACCGATACCCTGCACCCCTACTCCGCTTCCTTTAATTCCCAAAAATGGAAAATGGTCCGGGCCACGTTGGGGTTTAGAATTTATCCAAACAGTGCCGACATGCAGTTTTTGGGCAAGGCGAATACCCGTTCCTTCATCGGCAGTATAAATCGCAGCTTGAAGTCCATAAGTTGACCGGTTCACAATTTCCACTGCTTCTTCCATATTTTTGACCCGGATAAAGGAAACTACCGGTCCAAAAGTTTCAATCCGCACTATTTCCATATCCGGTTTGGCGTAATCCAGTATCGTGGGTTCTATATAATTGCCCCGGCGGACTCCGCCCAACATGATCTTGGCTCCCGCCCGCTCGGCTGCCAAAATCCGGGCCTCGACTTCTTTGGCAGCAGATTCGGTGATCAAAGGCCCGACACTTTTGGTTTCTGGTGAACGCGGATCACCCATTTTGATTTTTTGTTTAGTCAACTCAACTACCCGCGGCAAAATCCGCTCAATATCAGGAGATAAGCCCAAAACGTATTTGATCGCAGTACACCGTTGGCCGGCAAATGAATAGGCGCCTTTGACTATTTCCAAAGCTGTTTCTTCCGTATTGCAATCATTTAGAACCAAGGCCGGATTGTTTCCCCCACACTCAAATAGCAACGGAATCATCCCGGCAATGCCGGCTGCATGTTTCCCAATTTGGGATGAACCGGTAAAAGTGATCATGTCGATGCCCGGGTGCGCTACTAAATAATCTCCAATATCTTCCCCGCTTCCGGTAACTGCGACCAATACGTGATCCGGTACTCCGGCTTTCCGGAAAATTTGCGTCAAGTGAAGTCCGGAAATAGCTCCATTGGTAGGAGGTTTGTAAATCACGGCATTCCCGGTAACGAGTGCCGGAGCTAGTTTGGAAACGGATAAATTAACAGGATAATTAAATGGCGCAATTGCCAAAACTACACCTAAGGGCACGCGTTCGATAATTGAGATTTTGCTTTTGTCATAACCGGGAAAAGCATCGGAAGGCAGTTGCTCGCCTTTCATATGCAGGGCTTCATGCGCAAAATAGTCAATCATATCTGCACTTCTCAAGATTTCATCTTTAGCTTCATCGGTGGGTTTTCCAATTTCGGATACTAACAATGTGGTTAAGTAAGACTCGTGTTCGCGGATCCAATCAGCTGCCAAATGTAAAACTTTTCCCCGCTCCATCACAGTTTTGTCAGCCCAAGCTGCTTGAGCCAGATGGGCATTGGCAATCGCCGTATCGATCTCACCATGAGTGACAACTGTAATCCGACCGAGAGTCGCATGGTCAATTGGTGATACAACTGGTATGAAGTGACTGTTTACAGAAGTTTTCCATTTCGCTCCGTCAAACCAACGATAAGTTGGTGGAGTGTTGTCATCATGAAGATCATCAAAAAAGTTGGCAGTCATATAATTTCAGAACTAACTCTATTATCAGTTAACTAGTGAAAATAAGCAAGATTTTGAAAGTTTGGAAAAAATGATGAATGAAGCTATTTGTGTTCTGCAAGTACCGCGCCGTAACTAGATTGCTTACGCCGCTTGACTGCTTCATTCACAATTTCTTGCGGGATCTGCCCCCACTTTTCCGAAGTAACCGATGTGCTTTTTAAAAATTCTGTCAGTCTCTTGGTGTTTACTGTTTCCGCTAGTGGTTTGGTCGTAAGTAAAAATTGATCTTGGGATTGGATGTCACCTTCAGTAAATACGGCCTGGGGATATTTGGTTTCTCCCAAAAACTGGGGTTCTATTTGAGTCAGCTCTTCTTGAGGCAAAATTCTCACTAGCTGTTGACCACGATATAAGTAGATGTGTGTGGTATCTGTACTCACTATCCACCAACGCTTCACCGACAAACATACTACAGTCAAACTGGCTTTGATATCGGGAAAACTGGAGCGTAGTTTAAATAGTTTCCGTCCCGCTATATGCACTAGTTTGGGCATCAGTTGACCGTGGGCGGAAAAATAAAACTGTTTCGTACGCAAGATTTTATAAGCCAGCAAAGTGGTCTCGACTACTTCTTGGGCCGCCAATTCTGCCTGTTCACCGAAACCGCAAGCTAAGATGATACATTCAGATAGAAAATGATCCGCGGCTATCGACTCGCCTGTTTGTTCGTGTTTGGCAAACGCCCAGGGTAAGGTAGTATCCGTAGTCACAATTTGTGGCGGCAACGGTAAATCCTTCACTTGACGAGGCTTTGGGCAAATCTTTTTTCAACTTCGCGCCAGTTTATGACATTCCACCACTGTTTAATATAATCTGCGCGCAGGTTTTGGTACTTAAGATAATACGCATGCTCCCAAACATCCAGGCCCAGAATCGGAGTTTTGTGTTCCAATAGCGGCGTATCCTGATTTGGCGTATCCACGATCTCCAATTTGCCGCTCACCGACACCAACCAGGCCCAACCGCTGCCAAATCTCCCCATCGTTATAGATGTAAATTTTTCCTGAAAGGTCAGTAAACTACCAAAAGTGACATTGATGGCTTTAATCAAATCTCCTGCCGGAGCAGCTGCATTTGGTTCAGGCGGAGCCATCACTTGCCAAAAGAGTGTGTGGTTGGCATGTCCTCCGCCGTGGTTTCTGACTTTGGTCCGGATCGTTTCGGGGACGCGCGACAAATTTTGTAACAGTTCCTCGACCGTCAACATTTGTAGTTTGTCCTGATTTGCCAAAGCCTCATTTAGATTTTTGATATACGCCGCGTGATGTTTGTCGTGATGAATCCGCATGGTCGCCTCATCAATGTAAGGCTCCAAGCTGTTATAGGCATAAGGTAGATCAGGAAGTGTGAACATGTAAACCTCCTTGAAAGAAAAGTTAGTAAAGTTCATTATTCATATCACTTTCAAATCTAGTTTGCAACCCAGCAAGAGAAATAAATTTAAGTATTTTTTATATCGCATGCTATAATAAGTTATTCCCTGTCTCAAAAGTAGTTATGGCAGTTTTACTAGAAAGAATGGTCGGGATTTTGGGTAACGAAAAACCTAAACACTTACCCATTGCGGATCAACTCTTGAGAGAAAGTATACTTTTAGGGTATCTTGGCATAGTTGACCGAATAAATCATATTAAGTCGGAACCGCTAAGAAATGCAATCGAACTATACCTAAGCGAGCACGCTCTTCTTGTTGACTACTTTACATGGGTTCCAGAAAGTCTTTACAACATACGGATCAATGGATATACCCCACAAGGACCTTCGGCCTCAACTCGTGATCAGCTAATTCACATCATAGAAAACACCACACAACGACTTGGAGGTTTTGAAACCGGGGAGTATACATATAAGTCCACCCAATTACCACTCCGTTTATTAGACAAGTCTGATCTTTTGGCAATACTCGTCTATACCAACGATCGACTTGTAGAACTTGCTTTGGGCAATGCTCGCCAGACTATTACTACTCCACGAGGAATAATGACTCCAGCGGATTTTGTAGTCGACATGATTCCTCACCAATACTACCATCAAGGATTGCATCTTGCCGGACCAATCGACTATTTAGGGTTACCATGGCCACCTACTTATGCTCGCTGGGGACTAGTTGTAAAACCTAGTTCGTAAACTCCTGTACAAACATTTTCCCATAAATACCTCCGTCGATGACGCCAATTCCCACCCTGCCAAAATCAGGGTTTAAGATATTTTCCCGATGTCCCTGGCTCTGCATCAATCCTTCATGCGCTACTGTCACATTTGGCGAAAGAGCTAAATTTTCTCCGGCGGTTTGATATGTGATACCAGCCTTTTCCATCCGGTCAAAAGGAGATTCACCTTCCGGGTTATAATGAGAAAAATATCCGCGTTCAAACATGTCTCGTGCGTAATTACGAGCCAAATCGCGTAACTTATCGTTTTCAACGAGCTCCTTGATCCCCCGATCCCGCCGCTCTTTGTTGACTCTACTTAACATTTCGGTTTCTGACCCCTCATCCACCGTCAACTCATGTTGATTGAAATTTAACTTTACCTGGTCACGTCCCTCAAGTTTTGTAGGTACAGTGACAAAATTTAATGAATCTCCCAGAGCTTGGCCAAAAATCTTGGAGAGAATCCGCTCTAGGTTTTGAGTTTTTGAAATCAAAGGTTTAGCCAGTTTTGAATCTGAAATTGCGGCTTTGATCTGTCCCTGGATCGGTAGGCCCAAAAGCAAAGTTAAAACAAAAGCTATCAAGACGATCGCATTGGCTGCCAGAGGAATCACCGCCAGAAATCGATTTAACTTGTGCCTGTGCCATTTCTCATGAATTTTTCCCATTGCCCAACCGGCTAAATTGGCTAAAACCTGTTCCAAGACAATCCCCAGAATGAAGAATCCACCCGCCCGGGCAATCCCCTGCGGAAAGGAAAAGTTAGCTACCAGAATGTTAGCTAAAAACGGATAAAGTTTCAGTGCTAGCAAAAAGGCGCCAATAAATACCACCAAATCTAACATCTGGGAAATAAACCCTTTTCCCCAACCGTCCCAGATATAAAACACCACGAAGAGAATAATCAGAAAATCTACCCAGTTACCATGAAGGGAGGGAAAAAACATAATTCTGTTATCAGTTTTCTGTTGTCTGTTTTCGGATATAGGTTTTTCTGTTCTCGGTTTTCAGTTTTAAAACTGATTAACAGAAAACTGACAAACTAATATCTGATAACCGAAAACTGAGAACCGATAACTGACTATTTATTATATAATACCTCTATGCCAAAGACACGCAAACTAACTAAACGTAAGCGAATCAGAAAACCAGGAACCAAAACTAGTAAAATCTCCATCACTAAACCGGTATTCCTACTTCCGGCTCCCAAAGCCAGTTGGCGCTGGCAGTTCAAAAAACTGCTTACGCGCCGTCGATTTGTCTGGACCAGCCTTATTATTTTAACTCTGGCCATCTTTTTATACTTGTTTATTTTTAAAGACTTTCCATCTCCAGAAACGTTGTCTACTTCAGACCTATCACAAACGACAAAAATTTACTCGCGAAATGGCGAACTCCTCTATGATATTTTCATTGATAAAAATCGGACTCTGGTCCCGATTTCCCAAATCCCCAAGTATGTCCAGGAAGCCACTATCGCTATCGAAGACAAAGATTTTTATAAACATCGCGGCATCAATCCGGTCGGCGGGATTTTGAGAGCGCTTAAGGAAACTATTTTCCGTCAGCAGTTGCAAGGCGGCTCGACCATCACCCAACAACTTGTCAAAACCGCGCTATTAAATCCCGAACGTACCCTCCAGCGCAAAGCCAAAGAGATCATTTTGGCCCTGCTGGTGGAACTAAGATATCCCAAAGACAAAATCTTGGAAATGTATCTTAACTATGTCCCTTATGGGGGTACTGCCTGGGGCATTGAGGCAGCTTCCGAACGCTACTTTGGCAAGCCGGTACAACAGTTGTCATTAGCAGAATCCGCGCTTTTGGCTGGACTTCCGGCAGCTCCCACCCTTTATTCCCCTTACGGCGCCCACCCGGAACTAGCTCAAGAACGGCAACAAGCAGTGTTACGACGGATGGTTGAAGATGGATATATCACCCAAGATCAAGCCGATACAGCCAGCAAAACGGAACTTAAATTTTCTCCACCCACCACCAATATCAAAGCTCCCCATTTTGTGATGTACGTCAAGCAAAAACTGGTTGAACGCTACGGCGAAAAACAGGTTGAACAAGGCGGACTGCGCATCACCACCACTCTTGATTGGAACTTACAGGAATTTGCGGAAAATACAGTGGCCACAGAAGTAGCCAAACTCGCTGATCTTAATGTCACCAATGGAGCCACACTTGTGACTCATCCGGCTACTGGAGAAATCTTGGCCATGGTGGGATCAAAAGATTACTTTGCTTCTGAATCTGGCTCGTTCAACGTCGTTACTGCCAAGCGCCAACCCGGATCCGCGATCAAACCGATCAACTACGCTATTGGCCTGGAAAATCGAGTAGTCACTCCGGCAACAGTATTTATCGATCAAGCCACTTGTTTTCCTTCAATTCCAACTGCATATTGTCCGCAAAATTATGACGGTCAATTCCACGGCCCGGTGCAGATGCGTTTTGCCTTGGGCAGTTCTTACAATATCCCGGCGGTAAAAATGTTGAAACTGAATACGGTCGAAAATATGGTGGCTTCATCTTCAGCTTTTGGGATCACGACTTTGACTGATCCGTCACGTTACGGACTGTCCCTGACTCTCGGTGGCGGTGAAGTCCCGATGACCGAAATGGCTACTGCCTTTGGCGTTTTCGCCAACACCGGCATCAGAAAAAATTTAGTGTCGATTCTCAAAGTCGAAGACAGTCACGGCAAGATTTTGGAAGAATACAAGGATACCAATTTGAATCAAGCTGTACCCCAAGCATTACTTATCAACGGCCAACGAGTGATCTCGACCGAGACCGCATTTTTGATTTCCCATATTTTACTTGACCAAAATGCCCGTTCGGCGGCTTTTGGTACGAGTTTTCTCCAAGTAGCCGGCCATCCGGCAGTTTCCGTCAAAACCGGAACCACCGATGACAAACGCGATAATTGGACGATTGGTTTTACCCCAGAAATACTGGTGGCGACTTGGGTGGGCAATAATGACAATAGCCCGATGCATCCCTATTTGACTTCTGGAGTGACAGGAGCCGCTCCGATTTGGAATAAAATCATAAGTTTTTATTTAAAAGACAAAAAAGAATCCTGGCCCAAACAACCTGAAGGCATCATCGGAACCCAAGTCTGTCCAATCTCCGGACTTCTCCCCCAAGATGATAATGCCTGTGGTCCACGCTACGAGTATTTCATTAAAGGCACTCAACCAACGGAGAAAGAAAATTTGAAGCAATCAGTGATCATTGATAACGCAACCCAGAAACTGGCAAAACCAGATCAGACTGAAAACGTCTCCACTGTCGAACGCTCTATCGTTCGTGACGCCTTTGGTCTCTATTGTATCGATTGCCCACACGACAATGATCCGGTACAGATGCTTCGGTGATTGAAAGAGTCGCATGCTTTCAAATCAAATCTTCATTTTCAACAAATAATTTAACTTTTAAAATTTAAGTAATATCCTATATTACTTTTCTGCTTCACAAGTCCTATAAACTATGGTATAACGCCGTTAAGATGCCGCCGCGAAAACAGACTGACACAACAACCAAAAAGACCGAACCTGAATTTATTTTCGCACTTTGGAGCGCGGTGATCTTCTTTTTAGCCAGAATTGGCGATATAACGATAATTATCACCAAAGGAATACTCTTTGTACTCAAACTGGCCTTTAGTATTATAAAAAATCTGGCTGAAGCCATTGGTACTGTAATTGAAGATTGGCTAAAACAATCAACCACTGCCTTAGTCAAATCCAGGTCTCTCCTCCAATTCAGTTTTATCCAGTTGCGACTCATCTTTTTTCGAACGATCAATTTCTTAAGCCTCTTACCTCAAAGATTAGCTAACCAAATTCCACAGGTGACTAAAATTCACCTACCTCATCCACCCATTTTAAAATCCAAACTGACCAAAATCAAAACCAAAACTGTTTATCGCCGCCACAGATTTGCTCCCCCACCCTTAATCCTAGGTATGGTAATTGGAGCTTTAGTGACTCTTATCTTTGTGTTTATTCCATATAATTTCTATCTGTATATCAAACTCCTACCCAATCCCCGTTTACTTTCGCAACGAGTTATTCCCGTCACCACGCAAATTTTTGACCGCAGTGGCAATCTGCTTTATGAAATCCACGGCGATGAAGACCGTAAACCAGTACCCCTAGTGCAAATCCCCAAATTTGTCAAACAAGCGACTATCGCCATTGAAGACCGTAATTTTTACTTTCACCCCGGATTTTCATTGACCAGTATCGCTCGGGCTGCACGTGAGACTTTTATCAATCACAATACTCAAGGTGGCTCAACCATCACCCAACAGTTGATTAAAAATGCGCTACTTACCCCTGAGGTCAGTTTCCAGCGCAAACTTAAGGAATTGATTTTGGCTTTTTGGGCAGAACGCATTTATAGCAAAGATCAAATACTCGAAATGTACTTAAATCAAGTCCCTTATGGCGGTATTGCCTGGGGAATTGAAGCGGCAGCCGAAACTTATTTTGGGAAAAAAGTGGCCGATTTGACTTTGGCCGAAGCCGCATACCTAGCTGGCCTTCCGGCAGCCCCCACCCTGTATTCTCCTTATGGCACCCGGCCGGAGCTGGCTCAAGTCAGGCAACGCGAAGTTTTGGCACGGATGGTTGATGAGGATTACATCACTCAAACTGATGCCACTGCTGCGCTTAGTGCCCCAATACAATTTCGGCCACAGGTGACCAATATCAAAGCTCCCCATTTTGTGATGTATGTCAGGGACTTGATTACCAAACAATTTGGCTCACGCATCGTGGACCAGGGAGGCTTACGCATCACTACAACTCTGGATTTGCCAACGCAGGAAAAAGTTCAGGAAATAGTTACCAACAATGTAAATGACCTAGCTAAACTGCGGGTGGGTAACGGAGCAGCAATCGTCACTGACCCTAAAACCGGAGATATTTTAGCGATGGTCGGCAGCAAGGACTATTTCAGTTCTCAGGATGGCAATGTCAATGTCGTTCTCTCTGAGCGTCAACCCGGATCGAGTATCAAAGTCGTCAATTATGCCGCCGGCTTGCAAAATGGTTTGACCGCTGCTTCAGTCATCGATGACGCTCCCATCTCTTTCCCCAACCCCGGTCAAGCCGCTTATACACCGGTCAACTACGATAGTAAATTTCATGGGCTGGTGACAATCCGATCAGCTCTAGCCAACTCTTACAATATTCCGGCTATGAAAAAGACAACCCCAAAACCACTCAAACTTTACCAGCTGAAATTGCTTTTATTCTTTCTAGCATTTTATCTGATAATCGCGCCCGAACTCCAGCCTTTGGCCCCAACTCGGCTTTAGTTATCCCCGGTAAAACTGTGGCAGTCAAAACTGGCACTACCAACGACAAACGTGATAACTGGACTTTGGGCTATACACCTTCTTTGGTTGTTGGCGTCTGGGTAGGCAATAATGACAACTCACCCATGGATCAATACTTAACTTCGGGGGTCACCGGAGCCGCGCCAATTTGGAATCAGATCATGCAGGGATTACTTCAGGATAAAGCTGATCAACCGTTTACCCAACCGCCAAATGTCGTGAGTCTACCATGTTTTGGGATCACCGAATATTTTGTCCGGGGAACCGAACCCAAAGGCGGCTGTGGGACTTTTCCCTCTCCCCGTCCCAGCCTCAGCCCGTAATCAATTTGAGTTCTGAGTTCTGAGTTCTGAGTTCTGAGTTCTGAGTTCTGAGTTCTGAGTTCTGAGTTTTTAAGTATATTGGTCTGCTACCTTACTTGCCCCAAATGCATCCGGCTTGATTTTGACGGCAAAGCCGGAACCGCGGACCATGCCGACGATTTCATTGATCATCTCCCGCGTCTGCCCAAATTTTCCTATATCCACATGGATTTCCACATCATACTTACTGATCCCATCCCGTTTTAGTAATTCTAAAAATTCTTCGGCGGTCGTGAGTGAATAAGTAGCTTCCTGATAAATCCGGGCCCGAAGGACATATTGTTTTTTCTCAATGATCCGCTTCCAAAAATAGATCCCGCCGGCTCCCACACGGTGGATGACGATAGCCACCACGAAATCGGTGTCCGAGTGGTTTTTAGCTTGACTGTCAGATCCGATCACTAAACGATAATTACGCTCAGGTTCGCTGGCTAAATAATCAAGCACGTGCTGACGCAGATCCTCCAAACTGCATGTTCCATACGTCAGGCTGTGAAAATGCCCATTTGTAGCCATAGATACCAATTTTATCACACAAGTGCTATAGTTTAAGATATAAACGACTATCTATAAAACTTATGCTGTTGTTAATCCTGTTTGCTTTCTTGGGCGGAATTGTCACTATTCTCTCACCTTGTATTCTGCCAGTTTTGCCGATTGTGCTGACTGGATCTTTGACCGGCGGACACAAACGGCCGTTAGGGATCATCCTGGGGTTTATCTTGAGCTTCACCTTTTTTACTTTGTTTCTGACTACACTGGTAAAACTCTTGGGAATCCCCGTAGATACACTACGCAATCTGGCTGTCTTGATACTGTTTGGATTTGGACTAAGTCTCATGATTCCCCAAATTCAAGCCGTAAGCGAAAGACTATTTTCCAAACTTGGGCAATTTGCGCCGCAAACTCGCGGTCAAGGTTTTGGCGGTGGACTAGTGATTGGTGCGGGTCTAGGACTCATTTGGACCCCTTGTGTCGGGCCAATTCTGGCTAGCATCATCACTTTAGCCGCTACCTCGCGCGTCACTTTGGAAGCAGTTTTGATCACTCTCGCCTATGCCACTGGGACTGCCATACCTTTACTACTTATCACATTTAGTGGCAGACAACTGTTGACGAGACAACCTTGGTTGGTCAAAAACTCATCCCGGCTGCAAAAAATCTTTGGGCTCGTGATGCTCTTGACTGCGCTCGCTATCTATTTTAATGTAGATCGGACGTTTCAAACTTGGATTTTGCAAAAGTTCCCAAGTTACGGCACGGGACTGACTAGTTTGGAAAACAACGCCCAAATTCAGCCGGAACTTGCTAAACTAAAACAGAAATCACCGATGTTTAACTTTTTAAAATCAGATTTGGGTGCTGCCCCGGATTTCGCCGGTGGTGGTAAATGGTTTAACAGTCAACCATTAACTATCACCCAACTTCGGGGCAAAGTCGTCTTGGTCGACTTTTGGACTTATACCTGCATCAATTGTATCCGTACCCTGCCTTATCTCAAAAGTTGGTACGAAAAATATCAGGATAAAGGTTTAGTTATCGTGGGCGTCCATACGCCAGAATTTGAGTTTGAGAAAAAGGCGGAAAATGTGTCTCGCGCCATAACTGACTTTGGTTTGACTTACCCAGTTGTCCAAGATAACGATTACCAAATCTGGAATGCTTATGCCAATCACTACTGGCCAGCCAAATATTTGGTTGATAAAAATGGGCAAATTCGCTATTCGCATTTTGGCGAAGGTGAATACGATCAAACCGAAGAAATGATCCAGCAACTACTCAAAGAAACCGGTGCCGATCTCACCCAAATGCCAATAACTAACCCCGAGTACCGCATCCAAGCCCGCACACCGGAAACTTATCTGGGTTATTTGCGCGTGGCCAATTTGGCTTCTTCCGAAGCTATCCAACAAGATCTGCCAGCAGCTTATTCAATTCCCGAAGGTCTACCCACCAACAACTTTGCCTTCGGTGGCGTCTGGACAATCGGCGGAGAATACGCTAGTCCCATGCCCCAGAGTACTCTAGAATTTAATTTTGAGGCCCAAAATGTATTTCTGGTGATGCGGCCACGCACTGGCAGCGGTCAGGTCAAAGTGTTTTTAGATAACCAAATCGTGACAACTCAAGCTGGGGAGGATGTAAAAAACGGGGTGGTGACTGTCGATACTGATCGGTTATACAAATTAATTAAACTTAACTCCCCTGGAAAACATCTGCTGCGATTGGAATTTGTGGACGGAAATCTGGAAATTTACGCGTTTACTTTTGGCTAAAAGTAAAAAAGCACTTTACCGACAATGAATTCTTGGTTAACCAGTCCGTATGTTCGTGTCTCTGGATTATCACCTTTTTGAAATATATTATCCCGCGGAACTACTAAATCAGTTGGACGAGCATTATTTAGTACTGAGTACTCGATTTCGTCTCCATTTACCGCCACTCTGTCGTTAGCGATGATCACGCGATCCCCTGATACTGCTATCACACGGTGAGCAAGAGTACCTTTCGAAAATACTCCTGAGGCTGGATCGATGAGCACTATCTCTCTACGTTTTGGTTTAAAAAACTTGTAGTGGTACCGGCTCACAATGATCACGTCACCTTCAGAAAGTGTTGGCTCCATCGAACCAGAACCGATACGGTAGAATGGAAAAAATACTTTTACAAAAATGAGAATAAGAATTAAGAGCGAGATAACTTTAACGGCTAGTTTTATGGAGGTCATTGCCAAAGCTCAAGTGACTAGCTTATACTAATTGTAGTATGGCAGAATTTACGAAATATATCCAGATTCTTATCGTACTTTCACCCCTTTTCATCAGCGTTTTTCTGCTCGCCCGGCTATTGATAAACATGCGAAAGAAGGCAAAAAAACACGCGCTTTATTGGCTGTTGCTTTCACTAGTACTCGCGGTTTTGTGGCTTTACCAATTTACCCAGAGATATACTAACTACGCAGCCATATTTTTGTTGGGGAGCTTCGCTAGTAGCGCATACGCTACATACGTAAAGAAGAGTCAGAAGCAAAATTGACTAAACCTTCGGATGATGTTTTCTCCGGGTGATCTTTTTAATCGTATATTCGATCCGGTGATCAAGATTGATGTTTTTATAAATAGCCAGTTTCATGATCGAGACGAGTAAGTCACCAAGTTCGTGAATATAAGTTTCATCTTCTTGGGCTCGAAGATTACTCGGTTTACGGCCATGTTCGGCCAGATACGCCCGGGCAATTTCCCCCACTTCTTCCATGATGGCCAAGATCAAGATGCTACCGTATTCTTTGCTTCGGATTTCATCCCGTTCCAGATCCCGTAAGATATTGATATATTCCTGAAGAGTTTTGGAGCGCCACTTTTTCGTCATATTTCACTTACCAATAGGACTAAATAACACCGCTATACTATACTTAAACACTATTTTTAACAAGTAACGGATTTAAAAGATAATGAAACCCAAAAATTACTTTACTAAAAACTCGCCGACAAAACCGGCCACCACGACTACGATCCCCCACATCAAGGCATTAGTTGCCACGCTGGGAACTAAACCCACTAATACGAGTCCCAAACCAATTCCCACTCCGGTATGGAGTAACGCATGTGGCTCCATGCAACGTTTCATATCTGGCATAAATTTTCACCTCCTCTTAGAAAGAGTTTCTGATGTAATCAGAATTACTGTTTCTTAGACCCGCCGAAGTAAAGTTTCGTCTGCGAGAACGTAGACCTCGAGACGAACCTGAACGGAGGCGGGCCAATCTTTTCGCCTCTTCCAGCATACCAATATTTTAGCTCTGTTTTCAATTAACAATATTGCTTGATTTAGCCACCTGCACTTGTACCAGTTGAAAGTAATTACCATCCACGTCGGCAAATGTGGCAATCAAACCATAATCTTCTACATGGTATACGTCTTGAATTTGCTTGACGCCCTTTTTTAGCAACTTTTTGACCTCTGTATTGATCTCTTCTACTTCAAAATTGAGTAAATATCTTTGCGGTTGCTTGTTGGCGCCTTTGACCTCCGAATGATCCATGATATAGAAACCACTGCCCGCTTTTAGTTCAAAGCCAAACAATTTTTCTCCCCGATCACCCATCTCTGCTTCCAGTGTTTGTTTCAAACCGACTTTGTCTTTGTAAAATGCGGCTAGTTTTTTGGCATTTGGGCTTGAAAGAAGTATGCTTTCAATTCCTTTGATCATCTTCCTCACCTCCTCTAGTGACGCTTAACAAACCGTTAGATCAAACGTCAGTTTTTGTAACTTATATCACCAGCTTTTATCTTACACTATATAGATGGGAATTTATATTCCAGCTGTGAAGTAATTATACTTCTCTAAAAAAAGTGGGTTAATCGATGTTTGGGAAACCGATCTGGAGAATCCAGTTATACCCGAGTGGCGCGGACGCGGTCAATCTTGGTCAACCAACGTTTGCGAAGTCGCAAGGATAATGGCGTCACTTCGAGTAACTCATCATCCTCAATGAAATCCAGGCACT
Organism: Candidatus Gottesmanbacteria bacterium GW2011_GWC1_43_10; assembly: GCA_000995415.1. GTDB lineage: Bacteria > Patescibacteriota > Microgenomatia > UBA10105 > UBA10105 > UBA10105. Next base: position 35,224 of record LCEX01000012.1, on the reverse strand, counting down.
GCTCCAAACTCATGACTACCGGCGGATCGATTTTGATAGCGATATCCGATGTTTCGGAATGGACGTTAGTCAGTTTTTTGGTTTTGCAGACATTGATTTCCAAATCATCCTGGCGGGAATTTAAGCCCACGATCATCCCTTGATACACCTTGATGCCCGGACCGATAAACAGTGTACCTCTTTCCTGAGCTGACTCCAGCGCGTAACTTCGGGAGATGCCGGTTTCAAAAGCGATCAGGACGCCGTTTCGAAGTTTTGGTAAAGGGGGTGTTTGGGGTTTAAAACCGACAAACCGGCTGGCAAATAACCCTTGTCCACGGGTTTTGGTCAACATATCACTTCGGAAACCCAAAAGATTACGGCTGGAGATGAGATAAAGCATCCGGGTAGTACCATTATCATGAGTGATGGTATCAAGTAGTTCGGCCCGCCGTTTTCCCATCTCTTCAATGATCGTCCCCAAATGTTCTTTGCCAATTTCAATCGTCACTTCCTCAAACGGTTCTTCCACTCCGTTTTCTGTCTGCTTCACGATCACTTCCGGACGGCCTACCTGCAACTCATAGCCTTCCCGACGCAGGTTTTCAATTAAAATTGCCAAGTGTAACTCACCGCGGCCGGCGACGATAAATCCTCCGCTAGCATTCATCTCGATCCTAAGGCCAATATTAGTTTTTTTCTCGCGCTTTAACCTTTCTTCCAGCTGCCGACTGGTGGCAAATTTACCTTCTTTGCCGGCAAAAGGCGATGTATTGGGAGCAATTTGTACTTTGAGCGTCGGCTCGGTAAGTATCATTGCCGGAAACCCGACTGGATCCAGCAGATCAGCCAGAGTTTGCCCAATCCCCACCTCTGGTAGACCAGTGACGGCAATGATATCTCCCGGCGTACTTTCAGTTACTTCCTGTCTGGCAAGGCCAACACTTGTAAATACCTGTTCGATTTTGTAAGTTCCCAATTTTTCTTTTTCCAAAAGCTCGACCACTGTTTGCCCGGGCTTGACTGTCCCTTGAGAGACTTTGCCGATAGCATAAGTACCTTTGTAAGGATCAAAGTCCAAAGTAGAAACCAGCATTTTAAAGGGTTTACCTATCCCTACTTGTGGTGGCGGGACAAAGGCAATGATTTCTTCAAATAGCAGTTGTAGATCTCCGGGAGCAGTCAAATCGACCGGCAAATTTTTCCAGGCCTTGCCTTCCCGACCGACGGCATAAATCACCGGAAAAGTGAGTTGGGAAGCATGTTTAGCCAGATGCAAAAATAGTTCTTCAATTTCCCCCAAAACTTCCTTTGGCCGGGCGTCTTTGCGATCAATTTTATTAATCACCACAATGATTTTTAGGTTTTGTTTAAATGCCTGTTCCAGCACAAACCTGGTTTGGGGTAGTGGCCCCTCAGCGCTATCAACGACCAATAGTGCACCGTCAGCCATATTGATCACCCGTTCGACTTCACCGGAAAAATCCGCGTGCCCGGGGGTATCAATAATGTTGATTTTAGTCTCATGGTAAGTAACACTGGTATTTTTCGCGAGAATAGTGATCCCTTTCTCCCGCTCGAGTTCATTGCGGTCAAGAATAGTAGTTTGTTGCATCTCAGCCTGATTAGCCCGAAAAGTATGGGTTTGTTTGAGCATCCCGTCAACCAAGGTGGTTTTACCGTGGTCGACGTGGGCGATGATGGCAATATTTCTTAGGTCCATAAAAAACAATACCCGCATGTTGACATGCGGGCCCTCAAAATCTAGTATTTCTGGGCAACTACCTTTAGATTATACACCATTTGCTCCCAGTTTGCTTGGTCCCGAGAGATACAGATGTTTGACAAGCTATCTGGGCACGGTGTTTAATGAAGGTAAGAAAGAGGGGTGAAACATATGGTTTTTCAACACAAAACGTCTACTGGCCGTGTCTACAATCTGCATTCCCAGACAGTCAAACTCAAAGGTAGTGGTCTCAAGCAAACGATTTACTATTTCTCACCAAAAAAGGGTAAATACGCGATAGACGAGCTGCCGGCGGGCTATAAAATCATTCACAGCCGCCGCACCGGCCTACCACTACTCAAGAAGGGTTGATTTTGAAAGAGAATTAAACCAGTCGCAGTTTTTTTACGAAAACATCGATCCGGTCAAAGGCACGATCAATGAGTTGTGGCTTGGCCGAAAAGGATAAACGTAAATGTCCTTTGCCCGCTGGTCCCATACTCTCTCCTGGTACAGTGATCACTCCCGTTTCCCGAACTAACCTTTTGGCAAAATCCAGTCCGCTAGAGTTGGGTAATAAGATTTTGGGGAAGAGATAAAACGACCCTTGCGGTTTAGTGTATGTAAATAGGCTTTTTAAGCCGTCAATCCTTTGGCAAATCACTTCCCGACTCTGTCTAATTTGGTCCACAAATTGCATCATGGCTTTTTTGCCACGCGGATCGCTCAAAACGATGGTAGCAGCCACAATCGAAACTGTCGCCGGATTGATCGTAAAGTAAAGGTGGACGTTGTGGATTTTATTGATGATCTCCGATGGTGCCCAAACATATCCGATTCTCCATCCGGTCATCGCATACTCTTTGGAAAAGCTCTTACTCAAAATGGTCCGCTCCCGAAGCTCTGGAATCAGAAGTGGACTAAACAATGGTTGTTCGTATGTCAAGTATTCGTATGCTTCATCCAAAACCAAAAAAAGCTTGTGCTCCAGAATAATTTGAGCTAATGCTTGCACTTGGGCTTTAGTCAAAATTGTTCCTGTGGGGTTATTGGGATTGGTGAGGATAATCGCTTTGGTTTTTTTGGTAATACTTTTTTGCAATCTTTCTATATCAATTGCCCAGTTATCATCTTCCTTAAGAGGGACAAAAACCGGTGTCGCCTGGGTTAAATAAACTTGTGATAGATGTAAAGGATAGCTGGGATCAAAAAAGACGACTTCGTCGCCTTTTTCCAATATACTCATCAGGGTAGCAAATAATCCGCCTATGCCTCCCAGAGTTAAATATAATTCGTCAATACTGGGTGTAAACCCGTACTTTTTGGCGATGTCTTTGGCTAGTAATTCCTTTAAGCCTAGTTGGATTTTGTCATTGGTCGAATTATACATGCCTAGTGCGGGATCTACTTTAGAGCGCTGATGGAGTTGATCGTAAACAAATTGGGGAGTTGGAAATTGGGGCGCGCCTTGACCTAAAGAAATAGTATCTTTAAATTGAGCAGCATAGCTCATGATCGTCCCGATGCCTGCATCAGGTACAGCTGCCACCCGTTTGGCAAAGCGGTAATCAGTCATAACTGTGGTTGGTCAAATATTTTTTGTCTTTTACTAGAGATGATAATTATATCGTAATAGGAGTTATAAGTGAATTATGAAGGTATGGAAGCCTTGATTTATTCTACAAAACTTAAGGCTATGCCTTTTTTACCAGCCCTACCGGTCCTACCGATCCGGTGGATATAGTCTTCGTAAGTTTCCGGAAGATCAAAGTTGATTACATGCGTCACGTCGGGAATATCGAGACCGCGGGAAGCGATATCAGTAGCCAAAAGCACATTAACTCTATTTTGTTTAAATTCGGCAAGTGCCCGTTGCCGCTGGTTTTGATTTTTGTTTCCGTGTAGGGCTGCTACTGTAATGCCCTTTACGCTCAGTTGTTTCGCCAGTTTTTCTATCCCCCACTTGGTGCGACCAAAAACTAGAACCTTTTTAAAAGCTTCCTGATTTAGTAGGTCATGTAGAATATCCAGTTTAACTCGTCCGTTGGTTTTGATAACGTCTTGGTCTATATTGTGTAGAGTTTCCTGGGCTTTAACCGAAATAGTCACCGGGTTGGTAAGTAGCTTTTGCATCACTTGATTCACGTTTGGGGTGAGTGTGGCTGAGAAAAAAAGCGACTGACGCACCTTTGGCAAATGTGAAATCAGAAACTCGACATCTCTGACAAAACCCATATCCAGCATCCTATCAACTTCATCCAAAACGATATTGGAAAACAGGGCAATTGATAATTTGTTTTGATTTTTCAAATCTTTGAGTCTGCCCGGCGTTCCAATCACTATATGGGGATGACGGCGCAAGTTTTCGACCTGGGGTCTGATACTGACGCCTCCAATACACAGAGTTGAAAAAATCTCCAAACCTCTAGCAAAAGCCCGACATTCTTCCAATATTTGCACAGCCAATTCCCGGGTTGGGGCAACGATCAGCACTCGTTGAGTCCTATCATGGGTAATTTTATGTAAAAGCGGCAAAAGAAATGCCGCAGTTTTACCTGTTCCGGTATTGGCTATCCCCACCACATCTTTTCCCTCCAAAATCGGCCCGATAGCCTGGTCTTGAATGGGCGTTGGAATAGTATAACCACGAAGAATGATGTTTTGCTTAAGTTGCGGATGCATCGGAAAATCGCTAAAAGCATGTTTGGGTAAATATGCCACCTGCGGCACCAGTTCTGCAGCTTTTTTCATTAGCAGCGCCGGATCCAACGTTTTGACCGATCGCCGAGCGCCCCCATGAAATCCCCTACCCGATGAAGAAGCGTGTCCGCGAAAACTGGCTCCCCGACCATGACGACCATTACCCAAGCTAAAATGGGAATTGGTTGATCTCCTAGAGAAGTACCTTGTATGAATCATAGATTTATAGGTGATACTTAAATAAAGCCATAAACCTGCTTAAGTTTAGAAAAAATATTTTGAAAGAGAAGAAAAGATACAAATAAAAGAAGATAAGTCTTGAAGTATCTTTATCTAAAACTTCCTAAAATAGGTTCAAATTTAAGCAGATCTATTGCTTCAATCTGCTATTTAACTTCTGGTAGTATACACTATTTGGAACCAGTTGTCAACTAACTATAGGACAAAAAGGGCTTTAAAACAGCCTTCCAACGTCACTTCAGGTACAAATCAACACGATTTTTAGCCCGGCGCACCTCCATCCCTCTTTTTCGATTCTCGGTGCGTCTTTTGATAGAGGCTTTCATTCTGGCATCATTTACATCGTGCCTATCTTTCAAAATGGTCTCAACCGCTTTTTGGCAGACAGGATCGGGGCAAATAGTTGAGGTATAGGTAACTAGGGATAAACCTATTTGCTCTTTCCAGGTTTTATCGAGTATTCGCAATTTACCGCACCGAATACATAAGGTCATTGCCATATTTTTCCCTTTTCCAAAATCCTCTACTTATCAAATTTCTAGTGCAACTTTACTTAACAATCATGTTTAAAGAAATAGCAGAAAAGATATAAAAGAAGATATGAGTGAGGTATCTTTATCCTGGCTTGACAAAAAGTCCGATTTATAAAGGCAGGAGTAAGTGTAGCATTAAAGAGAATAATCCACAATAGACACTATAGGTTTTAGCCTCGAAAAGAGACTTATTTCTGCCATCCTGAGCGGGATAAATCGACTTTATCTCCTTGAAAAAACACGCCTTCAGTAAGTAACATTTTCTTTTTGCCCGCCACTCCCCCAACGCCTGAATAACCGGTCAGACTGCCATCTTGCGCCACGACGCGGTGACACGGAGTATGCGGCGCATTGGGATTAACTCTCATGAATGTTCCCACCGCCCGAGCTGCTTTTGCATTGCCAACTAGGCGCGCCAGTTGTCCGTAAGTGGCTACTTTGCCTTTAGGAATCTGTTTGGTAATTTCGTATACTTTCTCGCGAAAAGTCATAAGTTATTTTTTAACAAAATAACGTACTTGCAACAACTGGTCGTTGAGTTGGTCATCAAAAGAGTAACTTGCATATGTCGAATTATAACAGAAGATAAAAGTGATAATTTGGGGCTTAATTAAAAAGTTCCCAAGATATTAACCTGCAGGTTCCGGAGGCAGAAATTCTTCACCATTGGCTGGTGTAGAAGTAGCATCTGCTTTGAGCCATTCGACATAGGTGCATCCTGTAGCTTTACGCGCTACCCGGTCCCAACCGGCGGTGGAACACTTTTTGAGGCGTTTGCCCTTAGCTGTTGTAAACAGTACCAACGGATTACCACATTCCGGACATTTTTCATCAAGTTTTTCAGTCGTGCCGTTAATCCACTCGATGTAATCACACCCGGTGGCTTTTTTGGCTACTGCATCCCACCCACCAGTACTACACTTTTTCATTTTTTTACCAAACCGCGTCACAGCTAGCACCAACGGATTACCGCATTTGGGACATTTCTCATCGAGTTGTTTGGGCTCAACCTGTAACCACTTCACATATGTACATCCGGTTGGCTTGACTTTGGGATCCCAGGGGCTAGCTGTACTGCAGCGCTGCAACTTGCGCCCGTTTTTGGTTTCGATGATCTCCCCAAGTGGTGCTCCACATTTGGGACATTTGTCGTTGTTATCCATAATCTTCCTAGAATATCATATCAAGCAACAATTTGAAACTAGATCTTGGAAATTATCACCAATTATCTTTGCTTTTTGTTTTTAAGTATAGACACCCTTAAAATGTGACACCTCAAAGTCATTATTCCTTTTCATGACGCGAGCTGAATAAGGAATTTTCACCGTAAATCTTTTTACCACAAGCTGCTCTTTAATTTCTACGAAATCTCGATAAAAGATCATACTCGCGCAAAGAAAGATGGTTTTATTCATGTCTTTCATTGTTTTACAAGTATTGCGAGTGTCGCTATGACAGAAGGATTATCGGTATGTTGAAGTTTGACTCGGTTTTGGAAACGCTCTCGAAGCGGTGTCAAAAATTCATCTGCCCATGAAGGAGTTAAAACAATTACATCGCTAAAATCTACAATTATATCTTCCTCATTTGAAATTTCATTTAAAACCGGTTGAAATGCTAACCAGGCTTCTTTTCCTGAAGGACGAGATACTAATGTGGTGCCAAATTTCTTTACCTGAATAATCATACTGCCTCCTCAAATCCTATTGTAGCAAAACAACCTTTGATTGGTGTTTCTGACTGACGAATCATCACATATTTACTGTTTTGTTTTAGGTATAGACACGCATCGCCAGTCCGAAAATACAACGTTAATGGATGAGCGATAATAATTGATCTTACAAATTTCAACCCGTTTCCCCGTGCTTCAGGAAATCGACCGGAGATGGTTTCAGTGAAAGCTACTTTTAATGCCTCATCTGCGCGATTCAACTCTGGTCGTACCCGTTTGAGCGTTGTTAAGACACCTTGACCTCGATCAGCTAATATGACTTCTCTATTACGAATAGAATATGAGAAAAAAACGCCTGGGATATCGTGCCAGTTACCCAAATTATGGTCAAATGAATTGTTACCAATCTCACCGGCAACCGCAGTAACAAGTGATACGATGGGCAATGATACTAGGCGACTTAGTTTTGATTGGAACTGTTCGAGTCGAGCTTGAAACACATCTCGAGTTTGACAATACATCTCAGGCTCTGGTTCAACTCCGTGAGCAGATTGCACCCATTTGTCGGCTTTTGTCTCAATATCCTGCAAAAACTCTGAAATATCGGATTGACGATAAAACCGATGGCCGCGCACGCCAGTTCGAACCGACAATAAACGTCCAACTACATCCCAACGTCTCAATGTATCAATTGAAACGCCAAGGAGCTTTGCGGCTTCTCCTATTGAAATTAGATTATTTTGCATAGGTTAATCCTTCAAATCTATGCATAGTATGCAAAAATACGTGAATCTATGCAATAGCCATTTTGAAAATACTATTTCATAACTGATCTTAACTTTTCCAAATCCAACTCTGTCCGCATATCTATGTAGTTGCCATTAATCTCTCCATCTCCGTTTACCCAAATTTTTTCCGGGACAAACTTATAAGCACGTCTGGGGAATTTCTTTAAAAATTGGATAACGTCCCTGGGTTTCCTTTTTTCCCGTGCGTATACTGCTTTTAATCCCAAAATGATATCTTTCGGATTTGTCAGTTCGTAAGCATTACCTTCAAAGTAAACACCAAAACCGGTACTTGCGGCAACGGTCGAATCATATATAGTCACAAACACAGAGGAATTACTGCGGATATTTTTGGAATGTTGATTCTGTCTCCAAGATAACCAGTAGAAATTGAGCTGTTTATCAAAGGCACAATATACCGGAGTATTCCACGGTTTACCTGACGGCGTAACCGAAGCAATGTTGATATACAAAATATTTCTTATCACCTTCGCCGCTTCTTGAATCAAATTCTCCATACTAGTAAACAGGTGTCACAAATTTTTGTTCATCAAGCAATAAGATTGACAAACCAACATCTTCTTTTCTCAACAAATCTATTTTTGCTTGTTTTTTCTTTTCCACAAATGCATGTGGAACTTCCGGAGTACTTGCCGTAATTTCGTTTTTGAGCAGTTGTCCTTGCAACCAAGGAAGCCAATGAGCATTACTCATGCTCGGGGCTTTAGGATCATAGTATTCTTTTTTATCTGGTCCGCCGTGAAGAATGATTGCGTTTTTCATAGATAAATTATAGCATCAGGATAAGTTAAAAACACTATTCAACTATACTTTATCATCCATGTACCGTATCATGAGGCTATGAAACCAAAGCTACTTTTTGTACTCCTTTTCATTTTACTTATAGTTCTTATCGGTTTTGTGGTCAATAAACGCACCAAGAAACCTCAAGTCTCTCCCCGTTCACCAATAAATAACACTAATCCTTTTGGCATGAAAGCCGGCGTTGGAAACCAAGTCCCACCGGAAATACTGGCCAAAGAAAAAGCTTGGGGATTTGTCTACCAACGGCCAAATGATGTGACTGTCGAAGAATGGCTGAGTTCTGGCGGCAAATGTGACGAGTGTGCCAAGTTTAAAGCTTCAGGACTAGGGACAATTTTGACTATCCGAAATAATGGCGTCAATGCTGTCGGGTTTGACGCCCGCATCCCCACCACACCTCCCAAAGACATAGAAAAATATAAACAGGCAGTTGCCCAAATCATCAAGGCCTATGAACCAGAAGTGGTGGTCGTCGAAAATGAAGAAAATGTCCCGCCGTTTTATTATGACGGCACCCAAAAAGGAGTTTGGGATAGTCCAAATGATGGTATCGATACAGCCAGTGAATACGCCAAAGAATTAAACGCCGCCTGCGGCGTGGCCCACCAACTGGGGTTTACATGTAGTAATGGCGGCATGACGAGTGAAGCCGCAGCTCATCTGACTTGGTTAAATTACCTAAAGCAAGGAAAAACAAGTGCTGCTTGCGATTTTGCCAAACGCGCGTTTTATACCAAACAAAATCAGGATGCAGGTGAAAAATATTGTCAAGTGAAAAAAGAAGCGGAAATCCCGAGTGAGATGCGCGAGCTTCTTCGAAATGGTGAAAAACTCCTTGAGGTTTATAAAACGTCCAGTATCGACTATATAAATTTCCATTGGTACATCCGTGATGCCAAAGCGTTTTCAGAAACTGCGAAGTTTCTCAAAGACTTTACAAATAAAAAGGTGATGAATAATGAAATCGGACAACGAAAAGGAGAAGGAAAAGCCGAGTCTGCCAAAGCTTTGGCCCAAGCCGTAGTAGACAGCGGGCTCACCTATGCTGTTTGGTACAATTCCGGGACTCCTGATGTTGATCTGTTTACTGATTCAGGAGGAAATTTGACCCCGAGTGGCCAAGCCATCGTAGATTTTATCCAAGAGAACTATTGAAGAGCTTTAAACTTCGGATCCTTAAAGTCCGTAATCACTTGACCTTTAGCCTTTAACCCAGGATGGCTAATTTGGATAGTAGTGCGCACTGCCATACTTTAATTGGACTCATTATATCAGGAGTTACATAGATCCCAACCTCATCACTGCTTTGGCATCATCCAAGACAGAGTTTTGGGATGAACAATAGCAATGCCCCGCCATACTTTTAGTTTTAACAAGTGCCGATCGGACGAAATGATCAAATGTGCTTTTCCGTCCAACGCGCAGGTAAGAACTTTATTGTCATCCGGATCTTTTTTGATATCAGTCACCTTACTGATAACGGAAATGACTACAGAGGTTGATTGGAGAAAAGCCCGAAACTCGTCAATATGTTTCTTGTCCCAATGAAACTTCCCGGAAAGTTTTTCTTGAAGTTCCTGCAATATCTCTTGAGACGTGAGTATATTGAGTTCTCCCCGCACTGACCGATGCAGAAGCTCTCGCACCAAACCGCTTTTGAGGGCGCCGGCGATGAAGACATTTGTGTCAAAAACCACCCGTAGCTTATCCCCCGATTTGTTCCACGTCATCATATGTTTCCAAGTTCAACTTAGCGGCGATATTTTCACCATACCGTTCAATTTTTGCCAGCGTCTTTTCCAAAAGATACTGGTGTACTGCTTCCCGCAGAAGTTCGCTCGTGGTTTTTCCTTCTTGTTTTGCCTGGGCCCGTATTGCCTGCTCCAGCCCGGGTTTGACAGCGAGAGTCAAAATTCTTCGATCAAGAGTAGTGCTCATATGTATTACAGTGTAATATATACCCCGCCAGGTGTCAAGCATATTTCGAAAATTGGTTTTCCAACGTGGTGTATATAGGAGAATTACGACAGGGGTGGTTGGAGATCAAAAGGCTGTATACTACACTCGCACTTGACCACGCTTCTTACCTCTTTTTGACCAAGCTTTCTTAGCTTTTTGGAGTTTGGTTAAATCGTAAGAAACTTCCCCAGCATTATCTAACGGAACGCCATCTGCTAAAACAGCTGTAAACATCCTGTCTATTGTGTCATCTGTTTGTATCAATACCTCATCAACGTAAGGATATTCTCTTCTGTACTCCAATAATTTCTCTATTTGGTTCGATAACACGTTCCCTACCAAACCACGCCAATTTGCGATGTGCCTACCATCAACTCCAATAAATGCCCGTATAGCTGTTTCTAAATACCCGATCCGTTCTACTGCATTAAACATCCGCCCAAGTTTACTCACACAGTTTTTGGCAATTTCTGCATAAACATTTCGCATCACCTCCCTAACTTCATTTTCTGGTATGTCATTTAATACCGTTAAGAACACTTGCAACTCCATAGCTTCATGGTCGCTAGTTTTATGTTCAAATGTGATATCCCCTATCCCCACTCCTTCAATAACCATTTCTCCCCAGTCGTGTATCCAAGGGGTCGTGAGTAAAAGTGTTTGTTCTTCTGCAGAAAGTATAATCCCATGTTGTTGGTTAAAAGATACAAATCGCTGCGCTATATCTGCTACAACTTCCGGATGAGTTAACCCAATCACGTCCGGACCCAAAAGCGCTTGCCACTCTACTGGCGTTTCTCCTGACAAGAACCGGGCATAGCGCATTATGGACACGAGTTGCTCGCGATGTTTGGATGTTACTAAATCAATTTGTCGATGAGGTATTGATAACTCTGCTTGAATCATAATTCCTTAAATAGGTTCTTGTTACAGCGTGAATTGTAACACACAGTAAATGCATCAGTTTCACCTAGACTAACCAATGTATGCCGAAGTAGTATAATGCATTTAAACTATCCAAGTTATGTCCGTAATTCCACTCAGTAAGATTGAAATTATACTTCAATCATTATGAAATACCGCTCGGAAGATATTTTTACGCCTCAAGGCTTTTTAGCTGATGTGGAACATAACCCAAATCTTGATTTTCTCATGAATATTTACAACATTCCGCGAGCATTTGGTGTATCGGGGTTTGGCGGAAACTGGAATGTCGGCCGGCATTCAGTTGCTACCGCGTTTGTTGCCCTTTATTGGTCAAAATACAATCACTTTTCACCAGAAAAACGGGATCGGCTGACGACTCAAGCTCTCCTTCATGACTTACATGAGGCAGTAACCGGAGATATTTTACCGATGTTTAAAGCTCGCGTGGTCAAAAACCAGTTGGCTAAAATCCAAGAAAATATATTACAAGCGCTTGAAGTACATTTTGATAAAAATCTTGAAAAAGATCTTAAAATCTGCGATCTGGTCGCATTTCTATATGAAATTAAACAAGTCTCTCCCAGCATTTTAAATCCGAAGAAACTCCAGTTAGCCACTACCATTACTCAAAAACAGCAGGATATTTTGTTTGAATATGGACAAGAAATGGGAATCAGAAAAGAAAAAATTAAGAAATTTTTAAAACTATTAGATATCTAAAAGCCTGGAAGTGTTTGGAAAAATGGGACTGTTTTTTCATTGTTTATGGAGTGGATAGACTTCAGTCGTAATGATTTTACGGGCTTTTTCAGAGTTTTGGTCCAACACAGTGCGATTACAGCAAAAGGCTCTATGTGTTGCCTTGGTTTGAAAGCTGTTTCATACTGTAAGCCTGTGGTCACATAAACGCCCTGTTGGGCGGACATCCTGCCGCAACAAATTTTATCTCATTCACCCATGACTAAAACCATGGTGCTCTACGAAGATGGATAGATCTATATCTATTTGACAAGCCATCAATTGTTCCGTTAGCCTAGAAATATAGTTTGAAATTTTGTTCTCAAATGATGTCTGCCCTTTTTGGTTTACGGACTAAGCGTCATCTTATCATCGTCGTATCGCTTTTAGTGTTGGCACTAGTCTTCCCCTCCTCTATTTTTGCGTTTAGCCGCGCAGATTATTTTGACTGGGGTCCATATTACGGACCAGATAAACAGGTCTTGGGTGTGACGTATTCAGCAGTTGAAAATTTACCACCCATCACTACACCCAAACTCATGCCCGCATTTAATACCGCTGGAGTACTTCCGGGAAATCCACTTGCTTTTTTTGATACATTTGCCGAAAATGTGCAGTTGACTTTTACGTTTGATCCGATAGCCCGCGGAAATTTACGTTTGTCTTTTGCAGATGAACGTGTATCGGAAATCAAAGCATTAGTTTCACAAGACAAACCATATCTGGCTTCGGTAACGGGTGACAATTATGAAACTCTGATGCAAGATTTAGGCAAAGACTTGCCGATTTTAGCCAAAAGCGCTGATCCAGCCGCCTTAAATCTTTTGTCTCAAGTTGAATCAAATATCGCGTCTCACAATATCGCATTCCAAGACCTCAGTTTTACATCTCCACCAAAAATGACAGAAGCGCTCAAAGATGCCCTCTCTGCAAGTGAAGACTCAATGGATGCTTTGGCTGATGCGACCGATGCTCCACCTATTTCCGATGGACTCTCGGGAAGTATTCAAACACTCAAAGAACAAGGCTTACTCACTCCTGAAGAAGCCAACAAACTCTATGCCTATGATAGCCGAAGTGAAGTCAGAAGAGAACTAAATAAATTGGTTGGCAGCGGTGAATTTCCAGCTGCAGAAGTTTTGAAAATGAATGAATCTGTTGATAAAAAGTTTCCTGAAGCTCAGGACCAGATTGCCGCCAATTACACTGTCATAGAGCTGCGCAGCTATGAAACAAGACCCCAACCCACCACAGATATTTTGAATCAAATAGATTCCTGGAAAAAAGCTGGTGCAGGAACACCTCCACCGAGTGAAATCCGGCCTTATTTGTATTATGAACGCGCCCAGGACGTGGCTAAAAATATAGATTTGACACACTTTCCTCCAGAAACATTAGCTGAAATTGCTAAACTTTACCCAGAAGCAATCGGAGAAAATTCCACGTATTCTTCACCACCGCTGGCAACTCCTCCACCCACTTTCACTCCCTCTCCTCTTCCGAGTTTAGCCCCAGGAGAATCGCCACTACCTGTGGCTACGCCTCCACCACTACCATCACCAACTCCACCATCTGTGGCACCATATCTATCAAGCGTGACTGGCCCAGTACCAGGAGATGCCACTTATTTCTTCAAGCGTTTTGGTGAAACTTTTTCTTGGGTAACTACTTTTAATACAGTTAGACGGGTTGAGCTCGAAATCCGCTTTAGTGAAGAACGGCTCCGGGAAGCGAGTCAATTAGCTCAAAACCCAGATCGGCAAAATGATTACATCGCAGCTTTGAATAATTATCAGAGTAGCTTAAACGTTGTCAGTCAATCTGTAGAAAATTTCCGCGGAGATGATGAGCAAAAAGAAGACTTGGCTCTCAAACTTGAAAGTGAAACAAGCAGACACAACGTAGTTTTGGAAAAAGGCTTTTTGCCGCCGCCTGAAAACAAAACAGAACTTATTGCCAAAATGATCGCGGCCACGGAAAACGCGCTGGATACCAGCGCCGATACTTTAGGTCGGCCGGCACTACCTGATCCGCTGGTGGACCGGATCCAAGACCTCAAAGCCCAAGGTTTGATCACAGAAGAAGAAGCAACAGGCATCACTAACGCTGATAGTCGCGCTGAAGTCCGGGGAAAAATCCGCAAACTCTCGGAGATCGGTTCTTTCCCGCCAGCTGATGCCAAAAAACTTGACGAGGCGCAAAATTTGACCAGTCCACAGGAATACAACCAATTGGTGGAAATCCGCAAAGTCGAGGAACTCCAAAGACTGCGCACCATTCAAGCAGAATTTGCCCAGACAGCCACACTTAAAGCTACCAATAATAGTAATATCGAGCGTTTAGGCTATCTTGAAAACACGATTGATCCGCTTCAAATTGATCCTGATGATCTGGAACAAAGTGAAGAATTTTTCAAAGAGTATGAAAGGTTAAAAAAGAAAGCTCGACCAATAAACAGTGGTCAATTTCCGCTTGTTTCGCCTCTTGCGACGACGACTCCTGAGGCGACCATAAAACCAGTGCCGACACCGCCCACTCCGCCGGGAGGAAACGATGCAGTTTTGACCGCCTGCCCAGTGGGAGCCGTGTTTAAGCAGTTTGAAGGCTGTGTCTGGGAAGATACGGGTAAAAGTTTGTCTGATTATGAACAATATCGTTGCAGCCGACCTGGTCAATATTGGTCATTTGCTGCCAAACAATGTGTGGATACCAATCGGCAAGGAGCCAATCCATATCCTGATGGCCAACCGGTTTGTCCGGCTGGCTACACCTGGTCCTGGTCTACCAGTGATTGTCAAGCTGGTACCGGGGGTCCCCCTCCAAGCTTTGCTCCATGGCCGAGTCCGTCTCCAGGAGATATTGAAATCGGCAGAGAGATTTGTCCTGTCGGCGCGACTTATACCCCACCCCGAGGTTGTGTCTGGGATGAAACTAATGAACCGGTGAGAAACTATCGTGAATATGAATGTGATGAACCAAATTCTTATTATTCGTTCGCGCAAAACAAATGTGTGCCTATGAACGCTGATGGAACATATAATCAAGATGAATCTCAACCAAAATGTCAAACACCAGGCAGTTACTGGAGTTGGAGTGAAGGCCAATGTGTCCCTGCGCCTACTCCGGTGCCGACTCCGACAGGAGTAGCTGAAGTGACAGTCCCACAACCCACACTGGTTAATCCTGATAGTCCATTTTATTTCCTGGACCGGGCAATTGAAGCAGTCCAAACAACTGTTGCCTTGACTCCGCAAGCCCGCGAAGAATTCAGACTGGCTATTGCTAAAGAAAGATTTGCCGAAGCCTATACCATGCTGAAAAACGACAATCCGGAGCGCTTTAAATCATCTCTGTCTGACTACACTGAGACGATGCAGCAAGTCTACAACGATCTGGGTAGTGGAAATGTGAATTTAAGTGATGAAGGCAAAAAGAAATTGGGTGAACTTCTGACTGACCAAGTGGTTGAGCAAAATGTGATATTACAACGGGCAGAGGTACTGGCTGATACGGATGCGGCCACTCCGATAAGCGCGGCGATCTCGACCACTGTCCAGGGTCTGGACCGGGCAGCAGATCTGGTCGGCGATCCCCCTATCCCCCCAGAAATTCAAGCTAAACTTGATAATCTTCCCGAAAACGTGACCCTGACTGATGAACAAAAACAGGCCCTGGAGTCTGCCGATACCCGACTGGAGGCTAGACTCGCTGTCGGCAAACTCACGGGTATGGGGATTATCGAGTCCCCTGATTTGGCTCTGTTTGATATCCGTCTGACACAAGCTGATCCGCAAGCATTTTTGGAAATTAAGCAATTGTCAGCTTTGAAAGAAACATCTCAGCTCAAAAAACAAACTGAAAAACTGACGGAAACTATCAAAGAAAATGAAAATATTACGACCAAACTCGATGAATTTCAAAAAACATATGAGCCTGGGCAGGAAATTCCAGCCGAGATCCGGCCATATATCCGCCTCACGAGGATTGAAGATGTAGCCCAAACTATCCGGCCGGATCTTATAAGAATTGAAGACTTTGGCAATCGCCGCGATATCCAGCTGGCTGTAGCGACTTTGCAACAGGAATACAAACCCACGCGGACTGATTTTGAACGGGTGGAAAATTATCGCCGCAACAATCCTGGCCGGGCACTCCCGGTAGACTTGGCTCGGATCGAAGGTCTGTCATATAGCCTGGGAGTCAGAGATACTGCCGGACCGTGTTTCTTGCCTTCCCCACCATTTGCTTCAAATACCCCCTGTCCACCACCTGGAGCACCAATTCCAGTGTATTCATACTACTCAAATAATTATCCGGGAACTCCTGGCTTTACGTCAACGTATACACCTCAACCTTATCAACCATATGTGGGTTATCCCGGAGCCTCACCGGGAAGTGGAGGTTTGACTTATGGTCAAGGTCCGCAGACTTCCAGCCCGGGCGTGTGTCCGCAAGGCTATCACTGGATGTATGATTCTGGCGGCTGGTGTATGAGTAATAGTGGTACGTATGGCTCGTCAGGTGGATATCAAACTCCGTATTCCGGAAGCGGTCCGGGATCTACACCATACTCACCCTACTATTCAGCTCCCGGAGTCCCGCCTGGCAGCGTCGGCTACCAAGGCCCTGGATCTTATAGTTCTCCGGGCAATTATACTGCTCCATATTATTATGGAGTTGCGCCGACTGGTTATAATACAAATCCACCACCCGGTACGGTACCGGGTACGGGACCACAGCCAACTGCTCCGGGCCAGTGTCCGGCTGGTTTCCACTGGATGGCGCCAACTGGCAACCAAGCTGGCTGGTGTATGGCTGATGGTGGTACTTATGTCCCAGGAAGCGGGTATACTTCTTACTACTCCTCCTACACAAGTGGCTCGTCCACCAGTAACACTCCACCTCCTGGAGGTTATAATTGCGGTGGCCAGGCTTATGATCCAGCCACTGGTCGCTGTAGTGACGGAGCTTGTCCCGGAGGCTTTAACTGGAATGGTAGCCAATGTGTCGCGAGTCCATATTCGCCAAATCTGACTCAAAGTAGTTGTGGACCTGGATATTATTGGGATGGCTCAGGCTGCATCCCGACTCCCAATTATTCAGGTAGTCCATCTTGTACCCCTCCAAGTGGCGGCTGCGGCTACAACCAGTATTGGGATACTCCTTCGTGTAGCTGTCGCAGTAGTAGTTATGGCGGCAGTTCCAGTAGCAGTTCTTATTGCACCTATCCGAGTAGCGGCTGCAGCGGATCCGGAGCTTACTTTGACTGGGGTAGCTGTAGCTGTCGGACCAATACTCCGGGTAGTTGCACTGCTCCATCCTGGGGTTGCGGCGCTGGTACCTGGAATAGTAGTACATGTAATTGCCAATATCCAACATATTCTGGCAGTGGTTCATATACTGGTTCAGGAAGTGGTACGTGTTATCCACCAAGTGGCGGCTGTGGAAGTAATAGTTGGTATGACTACTCAACTTGTTCCTGTCGCTCTTCAAGTAGTTCATCAGGTGGTACCTATTATGGTGGCTCTAGCTCTTGTCAACCACCATCCAGTGGCTGTGGCACTAATAGCTGGTATGATTATAGCTCGTGTTCATGCAAATCAAGTAGTTCTACTGGTGGAACCAGTAGCGGATCCACTGGCTCAACCAGCGGTTCTTGTCCTTCAGGTTATCACTGGATGAGTGATAATGGTGGTTGGTGCATGTCTGATAGCGGTAGTTCTTCTTCCTCTACCTCATCACCGCCCCCATCATCGTCTTCGACTACAGAACCACAGCCTACTTCTTCTACTGCTCCTCAAGAGTCATCTGCACCTCAGCAATCCACTGCTCCCCAGGAGTCAACTGCACCTCAAGAATCTACTGCTCCCCAACCCGCCTCTTCTCCTTAGAGGGTATTTGGAGTAGGTTTTTCTTCTTCATAAAATGTCGGATCTTCATTTATATGCAGGTAGGTAAAGCAGGAAATAAAACCGAAGGCCTCTAACGTTCTACAAAAGTTCTACCCAATTGTCTGGAGCGTCTTGATTCAGAAAGTAGGGTCCTTGATCCTGATACTGACACGGGTTTTGATCTCTGTCTTCTTTACTGATAACAATGTTTTCTTTATCCAATCCTGTCTCTTGATACTTAGCCAAAACCTCGTCACTCATATGATCAAAAACTGAATCCAAATCCGTAAAAGGATCCGTCCAGTTATCAATTTTTTTGGGGGTTAGGCTCATTTTGCCATAAACAATATCAAAAGAGTTGCCTCTTTTTTCCGAAAGGGCCGCGTAGCCGATCAGTTCTCCGGCCTTGACTTGACTGCCCATTTTCAAGTCCTTTCGCACGTCTATATGCTGGACACTAAAATTCCAGATCCCAAATGGCGGCAGGACTGAGAATATTTTTCTGTCGGGGGTGATCCATATTTCTCCCTCCAGATTTAACCCCGGCTCAGTCCGAAGGACTGTGACATACCCAGCATATGGAGCATAAATCTCAACAGTACTAGTTTTGTTATACTCCGGTTTTACCCAAAAGTAGTGCTTCATATTTCTTTTTGTCTCCCGCTGATCTTGAGGAACAGTGACGTGACCCACACAACTTCGGTACTTGGAGATTTTTTCAATTCTTTCTAAATTGGTAAAATTGGCCACAATCTGTGGAGGCGGAGTGTTTTTGGCAGAGACTATTGATAAAACAATCAACAATACTAAAACCGCCAATAAAATCCCAAGACCTTTGATCATTTTCATCATAACCCAAGTGTGTCAAATTTGGAAAAGGAAATCAATCTTTGTAATAAACGACGAGTTGATATATGATATTTACATATATGAGTACCATGAATGTCATCTCATTTCGGTCAAGGGACTTTGGGACTATTGAACGGTTCGTCGAGCCCTGCATTCGAAACACTGCGGTGAAAAAGTAGATATTGGCAACTTATATCGAACCTTAAGGCGAATGGAACAAGTTGGTTGGGTGACGTCGAAATGGGATAGCCAAGAAAATGAACGCGATAAAAGAGTGTACTCTATTACAAAAACCGGTCGAGCATTTTTGAAAGGCGCGGTCGCATCTTTGCAACAAACCGATGAGCTGATTCATCATTTGTTTCGTGGGTATCAAAAAGTATATCCAGAAGGGAGCGCGACATGAAACTGGGCATTATTCTTTCAACCAAAAATGAAGAGACCAACTGGAATGCGCTGCGTCTTGCAAACCTGGCTTTATCCAAAGGTGATACCGTCTCAATTTTTCTAATCAGTGAGGGCGTGGAGTATCAACTGGCAAGTTCTCCCAAATTTAACATCAAAGAACAAGTAGAAAAGTTTTTGGCATCTGATAAAGCAAAGGTTCTCGCCTGTGGCACTTGCCTGGCAATCCGTAAGCAAGAGAGTAACGAAAAATGTCCTGAAGGCAAACTTGAAGATTTTTACAATTTGGTGGCTGAAAACGATAAAGTGCTTACTTTTTGAAAGTTAAACTAACTTAAGTCATGAATATAGGACAGATGTGAAAATGAAGGGAGGTGAATTTCATGATGGGTTACGGTAGTTGGAACAATATGATGGGTAGCTGGAATGGGTTCGGTTTACTAGGATGGATACCGATGCTGCTTTTTTGGATACTTCTTGTTTTTGGTGTGGTTGCCCTTTTTCGTTATCTTGGCGGTTCAGCAAGAAACGGTGACAAAGGAAGATCACCTTTCGATATCCTCAAAGAACGTTATGCTAAAGGAGAGATTGATAAAAAGGAGTTTATCGAGATGAAAAAAGACCTCGCATAAAAAAGCTCTGTGGAATCATATCGCTCAAGAGCAAAACTCTAATATAACCACACAATTAGTTTGTACTAGGTGCCACTCCGACTTGTCCCTCGAAGCGTCTGCGAAGTGGGAAGCGGGGCTTGTCCAACAAACTCGGGAAGAAATTGAGAAAGCAAAATTTCAAGCTTTATTTATTGAAAATTTTTGTATTTAACAAACTGTTTAAGTTTGAAAGACCTTCTTTGCTTATTTTAAAATATCTGATATCAAATCCAAATAAAAATCTGATTTTTGTGGATCCCTCCAATACAAAAAAATCCTCGCTTTTGCTTCTACACTTCAACAGTCTTAATTCTTGTAGTCCGTAGAAATTATCAGCTGCAAAAACGCCATAATCCTCTACTATTTCTCCAATAGAAATTTTGTAAAATAATTTCCTAAAATTCATACTTTTAGTATACCAAATTTAGTACATTAAGTGCCGCCAATTGGCTCCGGGCGATTGAGCAAGTTTGGACTTTTTATTTTGGCTCTTTCCCTAAAAGTTTGAAATCATGCAAATCTACACGTCGATACTTTTGACTTTGACTTGCATGGCGAGTTTTTTGTTCCAATACTCGTTGTGGGTTTTCGATCCTGATATCCACTTTTTTGTAATCTACTAACTTAGTTTCTTTCCAATATCTTCCTGCATCAACGTATTTTCCCTCACAATTAATGAGTAATACCCCATTTTCCTGTTGCAATGGCCACATGTCTATTATGGCTTCTCCTTCAAAATTATAAACCCGCCAAGTTTCGGGAAATTTTGGATCTAATCTATTGGTAACTTTATAACCCCGACTTTTAAACCACTCGATCCACCAAACGGTATCTTCCAATATCGGGTGAAAGTCTATGTCGTGATGATTTCTGGTGATCTGTCCATAAAAGAAATCAATAGCTAGTCCTCCACCAATAAAATAGTCCTTTTTACTCTCTTTTGCGGCCTTAGCAATTCTCAACGCTAGGTCTTCCAATTGTCTCGTATATTTATTGACAGTCATGGGTTTTCCGCCTTTCTATAAATCGATAAAAAACCTTATTGAGCTCTAAATTAACTCTGCTCCCCCAGCCCAAGCTCGGTATACAGCTAGATTTTACGTCATATTGCTATATTTTGTCCAAAGGAGTAATACTATATTTAATCTGATATGAAGATGAAAAATGGATTAAGATTTATATCTTTACTGCTCTTACTTTCCTTTCTATTTTTAACTGTCAAATTGGATATTGCTTTCGCAGCCACAGTAGATCTTCTTCAACTCACATCAAGCGGCAACCGTGAGGATTGGCCTATGATTTACAAAAATACTGTTTATTGGTCAGATGGATTTGGAGAGATACATGGCTATGACTTCAAAACCACTCAAGAATCATTACTAGCGAAAGTTGGCGATCAACTGCCCGCAGATTTCTTTGCACCCACAGCCTATGATGGGCGGTACCTTGTATACAATACTTATACGGAAGCTCGAGGATACAACGTGCATGCATACGACATGAAACGGAAAAAAGATATAGCTATAACTGACGAAGTTGGATCAAATACCGCGACTGACTATGATGAGGATACTGTTGTCTATATCGAAGGTGGTGCGTGTGGCAAATTACATGCATATGATCTGAAACGAAGGAGAGATACATTGATTACTGAAACAGCTTGCGGGCCAGCAAAAATATCGGGAAATATAGTTGTGTGGGGGTATGCTGCACCTGGCGGAAGTAATATATACGGCTACGATCTGCGTAGGAACAGGCAATTCGATGTAGCCACAGGTGATGGGTTTCAAGAAGCACCAGATATTTATGAAAACACTGTGGTATGGATTCAATATGGCGATATTGAAGGCAGATCTGACGTATACATGAAAAATCTACGCAGAGGTACAGAAACATTACTCCACTCCTCTTCTGAATACAACATGTCTTGGCCATCAATTAGCAAAAGCTATGTCGTCTGGGGTAAAAATACTGTCCCACACGTAGCAGGAATTGAAGGAGTTGACCTTAAAACACACGAAGTTTTTGAGATCCAAGAACAAGGTCCGCATCAGAATGGAAACATGAGTCCCGTTATTCGGAAATATCGCAGCTTGGATGGCCTGGCGAACGGGTAATGGGGATATTTACGCTGCTGATATTCACCGGTAATTAGGGACGAGTTTTGAACTTATTTATATGTTGTTTCGTGTGGATTTAAGACCAAAGGATAAACATCAATCGCTACTTCTTCATATGGGTGTACTTTTTTTATTGCCCTGATAATTTTATCTAGATCATCTTTATAACAAACAGTTTCAATTCTTTCCTCTTTGACTTCTTCCATTTTACCTATCTTTCCGATTGTAGGATGCGCAGTATCAAGTGGAATAAAACGTGAAATGCCTTTAATAGAAAAGCTGCAGTATTTATAATCTCCGATTAAACCAGCGCCCGCTTTTCCCATAGCTTCTCTTACGACGTCAGCATGAGTTTCCGGAACAAAAACGACGATTTTGACAGTTTCTCTCATATTAAATCCAGATATATTAAGCGCCAACTGGCTCCCCCTCCATCGACTCAGAATAAGTCGTAAATCAAGCTAATTTTGGCCGTACTTGTCCTGAGTTTTTATCGAAGGATTATTCAAGCATTTCAGGACTTACACGACATTGGTGAACTGAAACAAAGGTGGGAAGAAATTACTTTCTTGATTTCTTAACTTTGTTGTGATCAATGGCAGCGCGGATAAGGATTTTTAATGCATTCTCCTTTATTTTATCGCCCTCATAGAGATCAATCGCTCGCCATCTATTGCCTTGGCGACCGGCGTTAAAGAGCTTGTCCGGATCCGAAAGGCTTGCGCCCTGAGAAAAGGTCAGTTTTACCTTATCCTTGTGAGCGTTGGCAACACAGATTAGTCCATCATGAGACCAACACGGACTGCCCATCCATTTCCATTCCTCGATTATCTCGGGGTCACAATCATGAATGATTTTACGAAGATTGGCAAGCATTTTGCCGCGCCAGCCGTTAAGTCCTGTAATTAATTGATCAATTTGCTCGCTCGGTTTCATAAGGAGATTATACAACTTTATTTTGAGGGTATTTTGCTTTGAGAATTAGAAGACCTAAATGCTGATACAAAGAGAAAGAGTATTTCATTATGTTAAGAGAACAACTCCCTTCCAGATGTGGATACGAAGAATATATTATTACAATGGCCTAATCCAAAGATGTGCTCCTAAAGGTAGAGGATGTTCGAACTTATTACGTAAGTTATCGGATTAATCCAAGTCCTACAATTCCGACAATGATCAGATATGCAGCGACGAAATAATTAAGAAATTTCGGGAAAATCAAAATCAATACACCGAATGCGAGTGACGCCAACGGCGTTAAGCTCGTCGTAGAAATATTCATAATATTCACCTCCCCCATTGTTATAGTTTTATCTATTTCGCAACATGCGACCAACATAAATAACAACAACTGCGCCAATTACAGCAACAATAAGACTATAAAGGTTAAATCCTGTAACACCGGATTGACCAACTAGTCCCATAAGAAAACCGCCCACAATAGCACCAATAATACCCATAATGATATCTGTCATGGTGCCTTGACTGGAATCAGTTTTCATAACCACTGATGCGATCCAACCCGCAATTGCTCCAAAAATAATCCAAAGTATAATACCCATTATATATTCACCTTCTTTCAATAAACCCTCGTATAAACGTGTCAAACAAACTATTCCGTTTGCTGTTGTTCACCAGAGAGTATTCTTAGTAATTTAACAATTCCCCAAGCCAAAACGGCGTACACAACAATTGCAACGAGCGTTGATGGCTCAAGAATTGACCTCGTTTCTACGCCTTGGGCATATCCCCTACGGAATATTCCTTCAAAAGGTAGAATAAAGATTCCGGTTAAACCGTAAATTAAACCCACAAAGGCACTTGCGATACTCGCTCCTGTCAATTTAAGAACCAGGCGAAAAGCCAAGAGTATTTCAAGCACACCAAATAGGAAATAGATTAAATATTCAACCGTCTGAGAACTGGTTGCGGTACTTTTAACCGAGGTGTTTTTGGTTGTGGTATTCACTACTGGGTTAACATTGTTACCCTGGGTGGTTACTGTTTCTTTTGATATTTCTGCCATATTTTTTTCACCCCCTTATATTTTTTACGATTAATATAAACTTTTTTCGTACCCATCTTTGCTCATTAGATTTCAAGGACCAATATCCACTTTTATGTCAGCTTTCTTAATGACCGTTTCTTTAGGCAAATAGTTAATCAAGGCGTTTTCTACAAGACTAGTCAAACTCAAATCCTCAACAACAGCTTGAGCTCTCGCCTGCTTAACAATAGATGGGTTAATAAATAGGGTTATCCGTTGTTTATCATCAGTTGTCATACTTCATATACTACAACTAATTGTAGTACTTGTATAGTAGCAACTATACTTGTATACTATTTGAGATGCTTAAACTTATCTTTTTATTAGTTGTTGGCGCAGTCTTTGTATATCTGGCCCAAAACAATTTGATGTTGGTAACGTTGCGCCTTGGAACTTATGTCATACCCGATATTCCGCTTTTTTATATCATCATCGGTTCTCTGCTCACGGGACTAGGTTTGGCCTATCTTATTTACCTAGTCAATTCAATTTTTACCGCCTTCGCCATGCACGGGAAAGATAATAAAATTAAACAAGCTAAAAGTGAGATCGTTGATTTGACCAAACAAATTCATAAGCTGGAGCTGGAAAATGAGAGACTCAAAAATAATTCTGACGAAAACGAGCCTGACGACCAGAACGCTCTGTGAAACTACTACTTGCAAAAGTCTGGAAACTGCTTAATCTTCCGAAGGGTATACAACTTTTCTTCATGCGATTTTTTCAAAGCCAATTTCTCGTAGGAGTTACCGGAGTTCTTTTTAATGAAAAAAATGAAGTGCTACTATTTAAACATACGTACCGAAAACACCCATGGGCACTTCCCGGTGGATATATGAAAGCCGGAGAGCATCCCAAAGAAACCCTTGAACGTGAAATTAAAGAAGAATCGAATCTGGTAGTGAGCGTTGACGACTCACTCAAAACGCGGACAGACAGGGAGGGAGCGCGACTGGACATATGTTATACCGGCGTATTTATTGGTGGTGAATTTGCACCAAGCCAAGAAGTGTCTGCGTATGGGTTTTTTCCACAAGACAAAATGCCTCTCCTTAGAAGTAATCAAGTTTTTTTAATAGATCAAGCACTGCAACAAAAAAGGCTAAAAGACAAACCAAAGCCAACCTAAAAACATTCCCACCAACATATCTGATTCCATGCTCCTATCGCTAATAGAAATTAGTACGTGGTTTATTTGTCCTGGGTGATATCGATGGGTTATCAAAACTTTTCAGAATCCGATCTGGAATAAACACATGAGAGAAATTGAAATAAATCTAGTTGCTTACTAAATTACATTACACTTAATTAGATCCTGTTGTACATGACCGCAAGTAGTACAAACAACTTCACCATTCATAAATATTCACCTCCTTTCCTCCCCTTTCCTAAAAGGGGAGGGATTCCCTCTCTTTTTTCAAAGAGAGGGTTAGGGTGAGTTAATATAACACCATAAAACGAATAGCTCATTTCGTAACTTGGATTAATATAATTTAGGTATGTTATGTGTCAACTGGCTCGATCCGTGGAACGATTTCCGAACCGCGAATTGGGAAGAGCTCATTCAACAACCAGAGTTCCTTTTAAATCAAACGCACAGTCTTTTACAACTCTCCGCCTAGTAGAAAATACCAGAACCTATTTTGCCAGTATAAATTCTTCGTCTTCCTCTGGTGGCTGCCAATATTTTAAATAACTATCGAACATTTCCCCACTTATTTCAAAAGAGTCTTCAGGTGGAAGCTTACTTCGGGTAACAACCCTTTCTCTCATTTTCTCAACAGGACATTCGACATAATAAAGAATTGGCTTTGCTCCTACTTCTGATACTTTCTTCTTAATATCGTCCCTTTGTGATTTAGCCCAAAAACCTTCATCTATTATCACATCTTTTCCAGCTTTCAGGATTTTAAACACAATATCCGTTGCCAGTTTAGTTATATTTTTGTCATATTTTTCAAAATTCTTATCTGAAGTTATTTTATTTCCGAAAATTTTTATTACCCATTCGTCTTTAGTTATGCGTATTGCTCCTGTTTCCTTTTCTAGTTTTCTGGCAAAAGTCGTCTTACCTGCTCCGATAAATCCGCAAATAACGTAAGCGACAGGTTGTTTTTACTCATGAAATTATTATAACAGATGGAGGAGTTAACTATTTAGACAGTTGTGAAGCTCTAAAAAAAACTTGGCTCACCGAGCCTAGACTCAGTATGCACCAAAGTTTTGATGCGATTCTAAAGACTTTTGAGAATGTAGGTTATATCGGGGAACTGCGGCAGAGGTGGTTGGAAATAAAAAAGCTTTTGAAAGAAGGACTACGGGATGATGTTCCGGCGACAATGCGCGCGATGTAATCTACTCATAAAACCACTCCCATCCGGGCTCAAACACCTCTTTTATGTTACTCTTGAGCATTTTATAAACTCCGTCTTCTTGAACGGTTTGCCAAGTGCCTTCGTAGTAATGATAATCCACCTCATTGTCCACCCAGTTTTTCGTTCCAAATTTTACAAATGCAGTATCTGCGGTATGTTCCTGCGGTCGAACGACAAAAACGTTCACATCCAGAATATCGGTAAATCTGTTTGTCCACTCCTCAAAATTGGTCTTTTGGAGGTATTCGTGGCTAAGGAGAGCAAACCCGTCCTCCATTCTTCGGGCTTTTAAGTATGTATAAAATGCCCGCACTGCCTCTTCCGGAGAAACGGATGGATCGACGTTGATTTTCGCGACGTTCTCATCGGTAAACTTGGGAATCAACGTTTTCGCTTGTGCAGCAGGTACAAATAGCGAAAGTCCCGCAAGCCCCATGGTATTGATACCGACAACTTCGCCGCATTGATCCGTTAATGGGCCGCCGCTCATGCCCTCAACAAGATTTATGGTTGTCTGCACAAAAGCTGATTGTTGCTTCTTTGACTGCCGAAGCGCAACAAAATCCCCCCGTACGATCGTAGGATCTCCTTTTAATTCAGTTCCAAGCGCATATCCCACGGCCAGCATCGGTTCATCGTTATACGCGATAAACTCGTCGGGAAGGTATAAAGGAGCGGTCATTGTGGCCCCGACGCTGATAACCGCCAAATCCATCGTCTTGTCCCCGACAATTTTTTCAGCAGAAATAAACTTGCCGTCCGGCAAGATGATTTTGGGGCTCGGTTCGCCGTCAATGACATGAAAGCTGGTGATAATCCGGTTTGGAGTGATATAAAAACCGGTTCCCTCTGATTGACCACCGACAACACGCACGACCGCTTGTTCAACCCGTTGTTTGGCCCCAAAGGCACAGAAAAACTTACCGATGTACCCGTATTGTTTGGTTAAATAATCAACAATCACAAAAAGAGAAGCGACAAGATACAAAGATACTCCAATTATAAAAATTGATTTGAGAAGGTTTTTTAAACTTTTGAACGGAAAAACAACGCAGTCAATTATTAAACCAAAGAAGGCAAGTATTAGCTTGAATACGAAAATAACTAAGTAATACAGCGTGTATGTTAGGAATTTGATTGGAAACAGATATATGGGAAAGAGAAGTTTTTTAAAATATGTTTTTAAACGAGTTGTTGCAAGTGTCCAATTTGACTTAATCTTTGTTGCTAAAACATTAAAGTAATCCATATTTAGACTTTTTCCTCAAAAGCCCTTGCAACACTTGGGCTGTTAGCTGTCAACCTTTTTACTGTAAGTTCTGATGCTTTGTTGTTAGCTAGTCTCAAGTTGTTATCTGATTTGAGCAAATTTTCTTTAACCTTGTTGAGATGATCAATAGTCTTATCGATTTCTTCAATTGCTTTAGTAAATTGATCAGCAGCCAAGTTATAATTTCTAGCAAAAGCATCCTTAAATTCATTCATATTGGCTTCAAAATTGGTTACATCGATATTTTGATTTTTAAGATTTTGAATAGTTAGTCGCAATTCTTGAGATTTCAAATTACCCTGACGTAAAAACGCAATTATAGTAATAAAATGTTGAGGTCTTATGGCAAACATGCATGGATAATCAGGCACTGTAACAATATCGTCATAATATTCGTTCTCTTTTTCCAATAAGCTGACAAGTACTGCATATTCGCAATCTTTTTCTCGTCGATCTTTATCTAATTCCTTGAAAAAGTCTTTATTTTTATGTTTAGTAGATGTTTCATCATCCTCATTTTTCATCTCGAACATAATGATTAAAATTTCATTACCGTCATCGTCATGTTCTCGATAGATATAGTCTCCTTTGGACCCCGAAGTTGAAAGTTGATTATCTTTACCGAATTGAGCCTTGGGAAAGGCAAACGGGCGAAGCCTATTAAACTCGTTTTTGCAGTGAACCTCTAATGATTCACCAATCATCTTAGTACTCATTCTAGATCGCATTTCTTTTAGCGAGACTAAAGCAGTTTCGCTCGCTTTAAGTTGATCCTGGTATTTTTGCTCACTTAGTTCCTTTTGATGTTTAATCTCTTGAATTTCAGCTTCTTTTTCAGTTAATTTTTGCTGATAACCATCTTCCAGAGACTTTTTCTCTTCTAAGGCCTTAATTTTTGCATCCGATTCAACTTGTTTAGCAATGTTTTCGACTTTAGTGTTTAGATTGGTAATCTCCTGATCTTTCTTTGCAAGCGCTTCTTTCGCTCTATTAATAATGTCTTTTTCTTTGAGTTGAGCCTCAAGACTCTTCTCTTTTTCGATATTGCGCTTTGCTGCCTCTATCTGTGCAATAAACTCATCAGTTTTAATTGATTTGACTAGGATATCAATTGTAGTTTTATCTATATCTGTCTCGTGTATCGATTTTAGATCGATTATGTCACCTTTTTGGGCATCTTCTAATAGTTCTAGTGTGTTTTCGTCCTGGATTGTTACTTTAATTTTTTTCATAATTATTCGAATGTTTTATTTTCGTTTCTTTCTTTCTCAGAATTGTGTTTTTAATGTCGGACTGAATATTATTCATAAATCTATTTTCTTTAAATAATTTTCAATATCTTCTTTGCGATACCGCCTATCCCCAATGTCTCGTCTTGTACCAATCCTTATTGCCTTTAAATGTCCTTCCCGGTCCCATCGCCTCAATGTTTGCTGGCTTAACTCTTCACCAAAGTGCGCCTTATAAAGCACCTTGAATTTAACCAGTTGTTTATCAGTTATCACTGTCATAAGTATTTACGCAGCTGTAATGCTGTCAAAAGGCAGACTTTGGATTAGTGTCTCAATCTGGCTATCCTCTATCTGCTTGGAGTAATAAATCTGGCCCATTTCCTGCTCTTTTTCGGTCGCAATTACCTTCCAGTTGGTTTGAATGCTGGCTTTAGTGATGGGTCGGCGAATCTCCTTCTGCCTGACGTACGAGACGATCTCATCCAGATCCAACTTGTACTTTTCCAAAAGTAAGTAGATATCATAGAAATCGCGGTAACGAGCCCGATCACTCATAGCTCGGATTTTCTCCGCGCATATTTCCTTAATATCCATGACGGCAACCGTTATATCTACGCCCCAAACGTTATGGTAGACCATGATTTGAGGGGGTAGCAGGACACTTTGCAAGAAGTCAATTTCTACTTTGAGTGAGTTTGGCTGAAACAGTGGCCCAGTATATTGGAGTTTCTCGATTTTAATGGTGGCCTGCGAAAGATAGTCTTTTTTAATGCTCAAATAATCGATGCCGTCAAAGATTTTCCGCACTTCTTCAAGGGGCAACGGTGTCCTGTTTGAGGAAAAATCCAAGTCTTCAGAAAAACGGCACTGGTCCAGATAACAGTGATGCAAAGCGGTGCCGCCCTTGAAAATAAGGGCTTTACCAGTCAAAGAAGCCGCAATAATCTGCATTACCAGAGCTAGGAAATAATCCTTTTCGGCAATATGCAAGGGATAGCGCAAACTTTTGCGATTAATGATTTCGAGTTGTTGTCGGGTAAGCATAGGGATTATTTAACTGACTGATATTTATCAAAATAGGCATCGTAATAGAGTCGCCATTTGGCGTTAAACTTAGCATCGTGAGACAACATCAAGTGAGTACCCTTTAATTTAACTTGATTATAAAGATCACCAGAATCAATCCCTAAGAGGTCAAACAGAAAACCAAATGTCTTAATGGTAGTCAAAGACATCTTGCCCAGGTACTCTGTCATTTTTTGTAGGTCAAGTGAGTCTTTATACAAAGAAAGCTTTTCCACCACTAAATCAACGGTATATTTACTTTTATGGAACTGAATCATGTCAATTAAGGCCTTTTCGGCAGTGGCTACACGAACGGTCTTATTATCAATAATTACCTTTTCCCAACCAAAAAACCACTTCTCCAGAACTTTTACAAAGCTGTACTCGACTGATTGCAGTTGAACCGTCTTATATTGAACTCGAGAAATAGAAATGGTCTTGTTGGTAAGCTGGTCAAACATACCGTGGTAGGCCAGAGCCGACTCAAAAGAGACATAAGAATCCTTAACCAGAAGATTGGCTACTACAGAGGGCGAGAGAGACAAAAACCCACGATTACTCAAGTCGGAGATGGCATATAAGCCGCGCTTTACCCGAATTAGCCACCCATTGCGGGTGAGCCTAGTTACAACGTTTTTAGCCACTTGTTGATCCCATACATCCTTTCCCTGGGCATAGATCTGCTCAGAAGTAACTATTTGACCATACTTGACGATCAAATCCTCAAGGAGAGCACTTTGTTGGGTAGACAGGATTGTTTGTTTCATATAGCGTAAGTAACCGTTTATAATGACTATCTACCTATAGATTAAACAATTCCAGTGGGGTTGTCAAGAACAAAGGGCACCGCCCTTTATGAAGCGACATTACCTGAGGTTTTTCTTCGAAGAAGAATAGTCGTAAAGAACCGAAAAATCCATAAGGTCGTACCGACTCCCATATTAAAAATACTCAAAAATAGGCACGAAATTATAATAAGACAATCTGGGCTCCCCAAGCCTAAGCTTGATATTCAGCTAGATTTTACGCCAGTCACACAGACTTTTACGGCAGTAGTATAATGCTTTTATGACTTACCAAGTTAATTAAATAGAAGAAAATATGAATATTAATCCAACAATAGAAACAATTAATCCTACGATTAGTAATTGCTTTCCTGCTCTTTCTGCCGCCTCACCTGTTAAAACTTCTTTTCTGTTTATCGGCATTAATTTCATCCTCTTTTCCTTCATGGCCCTATAACCAGGAAGGCTTATGAATAACCCGCTTAATAATGTTCCAATTGAAAGTATCATGTGTTTAGATTATATCTACTGGTTAGATTGAAAATAAACTGCAAGGCTGGCTAATAGAATATTAAGACTTCGATTGTAATAGACAGTGAGGTAAATCTGATATCTTTAGAACATGTTATAATTTTTTTATGAGCTCAACAGTGATCGTAGCAATATTTGCACGCCATTCCCATAGACAAGCCTTAAAGCTTGGTTCTCATTTTATCTCCTTAGGTAAAACAGAACCAGACAAAACAGTATCCGAGAAAAACATTGTTGATTATATAAATTCAGAAAAATTAGGATATATGCGTATTTTTTCTACATGGAAAAGGCTTTCATTCATAAAATCGACACAAGAAAGACTTTACTATTTTGATGCACTAATGTTTGAGGGTTTTAACAAAAGACGTGAAGACTCTGCGAAACGGGTTATGATTATTTGTGGTTTAGCTTTAATTGTTATCTTTACTTCACTTATTCTATCCTATTTCTTTCTTTCTAAATAAAATGCACCTTAATTCAAGTTATGTTAGATCCCTCTCTTTATTAAGCTACCCCAGGCTTATGTCAGTACTACCTCTAGGATTTCTTCCACCTCGGAAGAGTTGGTAACATATCGTTAACCATTTGTTCCGCCTCCGGTTTTGTCTTACCCATAAATTTCATAGCAGCGCCGATACTACCTTCTTTGACCTGTTCATATTTGGATAAATCCCCTGTTTCTTGATTCTGACAGTAAATACAGTAATGATCAGCAAATTTCGAAGTGGAATTTGCATCCAGCGGCATACCACAACTGTCACATTTTTTCATACTCGCCACCTCCTTTCCAATTTGTTCGAAATAATACCTATTAAAATCCCGCCAACCATGCCAATACCTAAAATAGGTGCGTAGGCTTTAGTAATGATGGCATCTGGCAAACTGATAAGTAACCCTACCACCAATCCCCTAAACCAAGAAGGAGTCGGAAGACTGGTATTTGGAATCAAAAAACCAATAGCAAAACGGCCAAAGAAGGCTCCAGTCATGGCTACGGCTTTATCCGGCATATTAAGTGGGATCATCAAAAGTACATCCAGCAAACCAAAGACAAGACCAAAAAGCAACCCAAGTTTTATTTTCATGTTCTTTATTCCGTATTGTAAACGCAATAAATATCAAAAAGAAATAATTAATTTTAAACCACG
This sequence comes from Candidatus Gottesmanbacteria bacterium GW2011_GWC1_43_10, assembly GCA_000995415.1. Lineage (GTDB taxonomy): Bacteria > Patescibacteriota > Microgenomatia > UBA10105 > UBA10105 > UBA10105. Next base: position 2,763 of record LCEX01000012.1, on the reverse strand, counting down.
AACTCCTGCCAATTAGTTTGATTGATTAATGTTGCAGTGGCGGCTGGATAACCGATCGCCCAAGAGTTTGGAAGTTTAACGATTTTTTTACCATATTTGAATTCAAAACCATGCAGTTTACCTGCTGTTTCTTCTATTAAATCCATCTCCGCTCCGCTTGATAAGCGCCAAAAATAAACAGAAAAGATTTTTTGTTCATACTGCAATTTTTTCATCCGCTCAACAATCAAAAAATTCTCCCACAATTTTCCCGCATCATCACGGCTGTTAAGTGAATTCAAATTTCCAATAATGGCGTTTCTCACTCCGGTGTCATGAAAGTAGATTTTGTCCATTTTGGTTACTTCTTTGCGTAAATTTCTGCTGAATCCTGACAATCTGAAAATAATAAAAGATTTTTCCAACAAATCGATGTATCTATCCACTGTTGCTTTATTTAGCTCTAAAGAATTACCCAATTCGCTTATAGAGACTTGATTTCCAATTTGAAAAGCCAACAATTTTAATAGGTCGCGAATTTTTGAAGAGTTTCTTATGTCGCCGAATTCGAGCAAATCTTTGTAAAGATAGGTGTCAACTAAATTTTGTAAATATTTATGTTTAGCCAGAGCGCCGTCTAAAGAAAAAATTTCCGGATATGACCCGTAAATCAACCTCTCTTCTACTTGCGTTTCCATTTCATAAGGAGTGCGCGTCACTCGCAGTTCTCCTTGAGAAATAGGAAATAATCTGTAGCTGTAGATTCTTCCCGTAAGTGGTTCACTGATTTTGCTTGCTAAGTCAAGAGAAGATGATCCTGTAACAATCACTTTTAATTTCGGAAAATTATCCAAAATAATTTTTAAATTTAATCCGATTTCCGGTATACGTTGCGCCTCATCTATAAAGATAGCCTCATAACCGGAAACCAGCAGAGAAAGTTTCGATAATTCCCTACTGGTCAGTAGTTCCCACCATGCTCCTCTTTGGTCTCCATTTAAAATCAAAGTTTTTAATTGGAATTCACTAAGTAAATCATTAACAAGCGTAGTCTTTCCAACCTGTCTGGGGCCATAAATCACTAATCCTTTATTTGCTTCCATCAACTCGTTTCTAAGAATAGAAAGCAGGCTCCGTTTTATTTTCATAACCATATATTATCAAAGATTGTTCAAATTGTCAACTGTAATAGAGCTAATTCAGACAGTATACTAGCGGAAATTAAGCAATTAAGGCTATGTTTTAAGCTGAACTTGGTAACTAAGTCCCATCTGGCTTCCCACAGTGAAAACTATTGTATAATTCTAGCTCAATTCAGAGAGGAGATAGAAAAAGTTAAACCTTCTTTTGTTTGAATTTTTTTGTATTTATCTAATATCTTTCCAGTTATCAAGGTAATTATCCAGTTCTACTTCTTTTAATTTATATTTACCATCCTTTTTGTCGATATAAATTAAATAATTACTCTCTTCTTCCTTTGCAAAACCTTGTTTTATCCATTGATTTACGATGTGATAAGGGATAATTAAGAAGTCTCTTTTATTATCAGATAGTAAAACAAATATATAATAAACATTCCCTGAACCAGTTTTTTCAAATGAACTTTTTGTGAGTTTTATTGCTCTGCTGTCACTTAAATCCTTATGTTTTACTTGGAAGTAAAAGGTCTTATTGTTCTTTACCGCAAGAATATCTAATCCTACATCAACTGGTATATTTGCTGCTTGAAATTCATGATACAGTAATTCTGCTAGCACATGGAGTTCTGCCGCTTCTCCCCAATATCTATTTTTTGGTAGTACTTCTTCGCCTTCTTCAAAATCCCCTCCAGACGTACGTGATTTATATATTCTCGCTTTACTATCCTTCATACCTGCAAATTCTTTAGCTTTTATCAATCCGCCGAATCTTGATTTATAAATTGACCAGATAATTTTTCTCTCTGAATACTTTTTATAGAGTTGGTTGTCATGTTGAATTTCCCAGACAGTAGGAGGATAACCCAATTTAGCTTGTAAATCCTTTAAATAATCTAAAAGCTTTTCATCGCTAATACCCATACTCGATGCTAAGTAAGAAGAAGGCAAACCTGCTTCGTGCAAAGCCTTTTTAATCGTTTTAAAATGAAAATACATATAGTGACTCAATTTGGGAACCGAACGAAGATCTTTCAAAGTGATGTATTTCTTAGATCCCAATTGAGAAGCAAGTTTTTTAAGATTATCTATTACCTCTTGTTTTTTCATATCTACATCGCTAAAAAGGTCGACTTTGCATTAATATATTTTTTGGTATATTAAGTACCACTTGGCTCCCCCGGGAGGATTCGAACCTCCAACCTTCTTCTTAACAGGAAGCCGCTCTGCCGTTGAGCTACAGGGGAAAGTATTTAATTGTTAATTGATAATTTCGAATTGATAATTAAAAAGTTGATCTCAATTTTTATTTCGGAGCTTTTTAACGCTCGATCTTAGTATTTTAACAAGTTCCTCTATTTCTGCAAGCAGTGAAGCCATTTTAGCCTCTGGAATCAACTTGGCTGCGGTGATTAGCCTTAACCAATAGTCAGTTTCCCGAGCCTCTTTTAGAGCAATATTCATACAGTGAGTAAAATCAGCTTTAGAAGCTGCGTCTTGAGCTTCGGCAATATTTGCCCCAATTGAAGTACCACTCCGCATGATCTGCTGGCTAATAGCAAATCCGGCAGAATTTTTCGGTAAGAAGACTATCATTTTGATGATTCGCAAGCTAAATTGAAAAACTCGTTTCTGAATAGGTTGAAAT
>LCEX01000011.1 GCA_000995415.1 Candidatus Gottesmanbacteria bacterium GW2011_GWC1_43_10 | reverse complement strand
TACGCGTTGAAGACACAGGAAAAGAAGAAGATGTATTTGACGTTCATGAGCCAGAAACTTTAACGTGGATTACCAATGGTTATGTTAGTCTTGATTGTGGTGAAGAAGGCCTTCCGGCTTGGGGAGTATGCAATTTATCATCCATCAATCTGGCCGCTTTGGTCAACGAAAAAGGCGAAATGGATTATAAACTACTTGCCAAAATCGCCAAAATCTCCGTTCGTTTCCAAGATAACATTATTGACCAAGATGTCTATGTTTTTCCAGGCATTCGTGAAACCCAATTAAATGGCGAGCGTCGGATCGGCTTGGGTACCATGGGTTTGGGAGATGCATTGATTAAGATGGGTATTCGTTACGGATCAGAAGAGAGCATCGTTGTTTGCGATAAAATCTACAAAATTATTCGCGACGCTGCATTTGAAGCTTCTGTTGAAACAGCTCGTGATAAAAAACCGTTTCCCAAATTTAATGCCGAAAAGTATTTAAAGGGATATTTCATTAAACAATTACCAGAGCACATCAGAGCAGGTATCAAAAAGCAGGGCATCAGAAATAGCGTGCTTTTGATGCAAGCGCCCACCGGTTCGACTTCGCTTTTATCCGGAACTTCATCAGGAATTGAACCTGTCTATGAATTTGAATTTATTCGTCGGGATAGATTGGGGGAGCATATTTTGCGCCATCCTTTGTATGATGCTTGGTTTGCCGATTTCAAGGCCAAAAACGGGCGAAATCCAAAGCCGGAGGAGCGACCTTCTTATTTTGTTTCAGCCAATGACTTGACTCCAGAAGATCATGTCAAAGTCCAGGCGGTGATCCAAAAATATGTCGATGCCTCAATTTCCAAAACCGTTAATGCACCCAATGCTCATACAGTGGAAGATGTAAAAAAACTCTACATGATGGCTTATGATTTAGGTTGCAAAGGAGTGACTTACATGCGGGATGGATCCCGAGCCGGAGTCTTGGAGCGGATTACTGAGAAGAAAGCAGAAACTGTTCAAACCCTGCCTGCGCAGGCAGGCAACGGTCATACGGCTTTGACACCGACGCCTATCCAGCCGGAGATTAAACCGCGGCCAATGGTAGTCCATGGATCAACCTACAAAATTGAAACTCCGGTAGGAAAAGCCTATGTGACAGTCAATAGTAATGGTGAAGGCCGGGAAAATCCATTTGAAGTTTTTGTGACAGTGGGTAAAGCGGGGAGCGATGTGGCAGCAATGGCCGATGGGATAGGGCGATTGATTTCACTAGTCTTACGTATGGCTTCACCACTTTCGGAAAAAGAGCGAGTCAAGCAAGTGATACATCAACTGGGAGGTATTGGCGGGTCGCGGCATGTGGGTTTTGGGGAAAAGCGCGTCAGATCGTTGCCAGATGCAATAAGCAAAGTGTTGGGTGAACATATCAAATCAACCAATGGCCAAGCAACTCTTTCTACCAATGGTCATGGAGTAGTGGGAAATGGTCATGCTGAAACTCAAATTGAAACAGAGCCGGTAGTACCGGCGGTAGTTGCTGGACAGCAACCATTGTTTGCCAAGCCGGTTGAATTTGATTTGTGTCCGTCATGCGGTGAAGCGCTTCTAGCTCACGAAGAAGGGTGCAAAAAGTGCTATGGCTGCGGATACTCAGAGTGTTGAAGTATGACGAGTAGCACGAGTACCACAAGTATCACGAGAATAGATAAGCTGGTGATACCAGTGATACTTTTGATACCCGTGGTACTTGCATAATACGATGCGAGACCGAGGATTAATAATTGTTTACACTGGTGACGGGAAGGGAAAAACAACAGCAGCACTTGGCATGGCACTTCGCACAGTTGGGTGGGGTGGGAAAGTATTGGTCATCCAATTTATTAAGCTATGGAAAACCGGGGAACACAAAGCAGTTGAAAAATATATTAAGGACATAACCATTATCCCAGCAGGCAGCGGCTTTGTCGGCATCATGGGAGATAAAAAGTCAAAAGAGGAGCATAAGGCAAGCGCGATTAACGCTTTCGAGCTTGCCAAAAAAGAGATTATGAGTAAAAAATGGCCATTAGTCATTCTCGATGAAATCAATGGAGCAATCGAAGGAAAACTTGTTGAACTCAAGGAAGTGCTCGCTCTGCTTGCGAGTAAACCTGAAGAAGTGACTGTGGTTTTGACTGGTCGTGAAGCAAAGTCGGAAATTATGGAAGCTGCCGATTTAGTGACGGAAATGAAAAAAATTAAGCATCCTTATGATGCTGGAATTTTGGCCAAAAAAGGGGTAGACTACTAATAGTAAATTAGTGCTCGCAGTAGAAATTTTCTTGCTCCGCAACTCGATCGGGATGTTGCTCTAGTTGATCATTAAGGCATCGTCCCTCCTCGGATGCGAGCTGCAAAAATTTCCACACGCTCGCACTCATTAACATTGTTGAGTAAAAGTTGAGGAACCTCGTGCGAATCGAGGACTGTGCCGCAACTGTGATCCGTCGAAATGGCGGGAGTCAGGAACTCGCTTTTATTATATATCCCGAGCAGGAAAACTTAGTTTGCAGTAGATAGTTTGCAGTGGGCGGTTGCTATTTGAATTGCGAACTACTTACTATCAACTGCCAACCAACTTCGCCTCTCGGGACCCGGGAGGTTTTTTTTATGGAAGTCATACCAGGCATCGGAGATATGGGTGGAGGCGGCGGACATAGCTGGAACAACTCTGTTTCGCGGAACCGAATACTTGAAGAAGTCAACCAAAGCGAGACTTCACTTGCGACCGTGAGTTGGGGTGAACTCCGAAAAATCGCGAGACGAGCTATCGGTGAGGATGTACGCTCCCATATCAAAGAAAAATCACGGACGTCGACTTTCCAGACACGGTATCGGATCACCGAAAAGGGTTTACAAATAGCTGATGGAGGTAGTCTCGATGGTAGGATGTTTCATGAAGTTTTTGTCGAGCGGGTGCGCAGTTTAGGTCCAAGTTTGGGTGTTGCCCCTGATGAGGCAGAACTAGCCCGTTTAGAAAAACTGGAACAAGCGATCCTTGCAGGCAGTAAGCATTTGGTGACGGCTGCCGGTAAGGACGGTGCATTTCGGTATCTGCAAGATTGGCAGGTAAAAAGTGATGGAATTGTAGTGATGCGGAGTTTTGATATTGCAGCTGCCGCCGGCCGGGACTTGTCGAGAAAAGAAATCAGCGATGTTTTACGCAAGAATACAGGTAGCGATAAATATCACGCAGCTGACAGTGAAGGATTGTTGTTAGTGAAGACTCAAGGTGCTTATCTAAATACGGAAGGCGGATTTTTGGACAGAAGCCGAGATTATGTGCGGCAAAAGAAAATTGTTGACGTAAATTTCACGAATCGGTTGATCTATCAAGGATCAGACAAAATTCCAGCTATCCGTGATTTAAGATTGGTAAAATCAGCAGAGTCAAAACCAAGAAAAGAAATAAAACTCCGGTTGCCAGTAGCCGAAAAAGCCCTGTTTTCACCGTCCAAACCCAATTTATGGCAAACTCTGGTGGTGGCGGGAAGCGCCTGGATGACGGAAAAAATCAAACGTACCCGGCAGCAAAAACAACTTGAGGCCAGGTTTTCCCAACCAACCAACTTAAGTTGGCGGGAAAAACTGCAAGTGAAAATTAAACAAGTTTTTTTGATCCAACCTGCATCAATAAAGAGAACTGAACCTGCGGTAGCTAAATCCACTATTGGAAGTAAAACAGAAACTAAGAGGCGAGCTTACATAAAACAGTTAGTAGAGATATTCACGCAGAAAAAAACGCAAGTCAGGCAAATCTTTACTTGGGTAAAAATGCAGCCAAAAGAATTAAGTAAACGCATACCAGCAAAGATTGAGACAATAGTTCAACCTCTAAAATCAACTATCAGTCGCGGGCGCGAAAAAATCGCCGGGTTTTTACACATCAGCCGGGAAAAACTGCAAGCTTTATTTACCTATTTTTTGCACAGAACTGAGATAGTTCGTATCAAAGTCGCCACTAAACCCGAATCTATGCTCAAACGCCAAGAAACAAAAACAAATTTCTTAAAACAATTTCAAATTAAGCTAGCGTATTTGTACAAGAAGTTTACCGATAAAAACCAAGGCATAAATTTTCGGAAAGAATTAAGAAAAAAGGTCAGGCCCGAAAGGGAAGTACGTCCGAACTGGCAATTGTCATGGCTCAAACAACAAGGCAGCTCCAGAGAATCTGAAAGCTGGTTCGTTGGAAGATTCAGAAAAGGACTTATCCAAATTTGGCAGCGACTGACTAGCAATTGGCAAGAGTTCTTTTGGGGTCAAGCAAGGAGCGAGTCCCAAACGCGGTTAGGCGAATTTAAACTACAGATTGAACCCATGCGGAAAACCAAAATCGCGAGTTTAGATTGGTGGATTTTTTGGTGGTTGTATTTACGTTTACATCGCAAGTTTCAATTTGAGCGACCCAACCGGATCGTTACTGGACAAACACCAATCCGGCCAAAACGTAAAAGTCGGCTAATCTGGCAACGCTCGTTGAGCGCTCCTTGCGGAAGTGTGATCTTAGCTTAAGACAAGGCTTGTGATATGATAGTAGCAATGCCTAATCTGCCTGATCCACAACTAGGTATTTCATCTGTTGGAAATAATCAACCCCAAAATCATGGGTTAAATCAGCCGGTGGTGCAGATGGCAAGTGGACTACCAAAAGAGCAGGAGCCAGTGCAGACAGCTGAGACCGGGCGGATCGAAGAAGTGGTAACTGATATTGAAGTGTCGCCGGAATTAGTACAGGCAGGAGTAACCAAGACAAGCGAAACGATCCATTTGCCACCTGACTTACAACAAATGGGAGTGCAAGCCTTGGGGATGGCGCAACCGGTGACCACCGCCACCACGGTGCAACTACCCCTGACTGATGATCAGATATTGACCGGTCTGCATGCACAAATCATGACCAGTTTAAAATGGTTGGCCGAGTGGTGTATCAGGCGTTTAAAACAGGCGCATCTGCATATTAAAATCATTGGAGGTAAGGTAATCAGACAAAGTTATTAATGTAAAATGCAAAGTGCAAAAATCAAAATGACAGTTAAAAATGTAAAAAAATGAGAAACTAATTTTTAAATTTTTGCATTGTCATTTTCCATTTTGATCTTTACATTTTGAATTATTTTTCTATGCCAGGAACTGAACTCATAGCTGATTTAATTTATCGCGTCCAGGTGTTTACTATCAGCGCGATCGTACTGGTCCTGGCTGTGGCCGGACTGGCCGGAGTGTTTTTTTTGATCCTACTTTGGTATAAGTACAAAGATCGGGAAGAAAGGTCTTTGGAATACGTCCTTTTGCAAGTCTTGGTGCCGCGGGATAATGAAGTCAAAATTGATGCAGCAGAACAGATGTTTGCTTCTTTGGCTTCGCTTTATTCTAGTGGTTGGTTCAGTTTTCTCAAACCGCAGCCGCATATCAGTTTTGAGATCGTGGCTACCCCAGGAGATATCACATTTTATGTCTCGACCCCCAGCTCATTACGCGATTTAGTCGAGAAGTTGATTTATGGAGCTTATCCCGGGGCTGACATAATTACAGTCGATGAATACAATATTTTTTCCGAAAAGGGTCAAGTGGCTTTTGCGTCGGTACGGTTAAAGAGTCTAGACTATTTTCCTATCCGGATTTTCCGGGAATTGCCGACAGATCCATTATCTTCAATTACTTCAGTTCTAGCCAAAATGCAGCCGGGGGAGGGCGCAGCGGTCCAAGTGATAGTTTCGCCAGCCGGCGGCAAATGGAAAAAATCGGGCCAAAGTTTCGTTTCTCATATCAAAAAGCAAGAAGCTGATCCGGAAAAGGCCAAGTTCGCTTACGACCCCAAAACCTTAGAGTCAATCAGCAATAAATGCAGCCGTCCGGGATTTCGTACAGTTATCCGGATGGTGGTTTCATCGCAAACCAAAGAGTCAGCCAAGATGCATCTTGATAATTTGCTGGGAGCTTTTTCCCAATTTAACTCCGACCAAAACAACTTTACCAAAACCAAATATCTCCTCAAGCGCTTGTTTATGATCGATTTTATTTACCGCTACTTTCCGGTCTTGGAGCTGCCGCGGTTTAAGCAAACTTCGATTTTGAGTAGCGAAGAGCTCGCGACCGTCTTTCATTTTCCCAATAAGTCGGTTGAGACGCACAATGTCCACTGGCAAAATGCTAAGCGTGCCCCAGCCTCGGCTCTCCTGCCAAGTAGCGGTTTATTTTTAGGTAACTCTCGCTATCGGGGACAAACCCGGCCGGTATATATCAGCCGCGATGACCGGAGGCGGCATATTTATACGATTGGGAAAACCGGTGTTGGCAAATCCGAACTTCTGAAGTCGCTGATTTTACAAGATATCAAGGCGGGGGAGGGCGTGTGTTTTATCGATCCTCACGATACTATCGAAAAACTCTTGCCACTGATTCCTCCCGAACGGGCCGAGGATGTGATTTATTTTGACCCTTCAGATTCGGAACGGCCAATGGGACTCAACATGCTTGAAGCCAAAACTGAAGAACAGAAGCACTTTGTGGCTACCTCGATCGTCGGACTCATGTACAAACTATACGACCCGATGAAAACTGGTATCATCGGTCCCAGATTTGAGCATGCTGTCCGCAACGCGATGCTTACGGTGATGGCTGAACCGGGAAATACTTTTGTCGAGATCGTCCGGGTGCTTACCGATTCTTCATTTGTGCAGCAACTCTTGCCCAAAGTCCAGGATCCGATCATCCGCCGTTACTGGACTGACCAGATTGCTCAAACAGCTGATTTCCACAAGTCTGAAGTTTTGGACTATATCGTTTCCAAATTTGGTCGTTTCGTGACCAACAAATTGATGCGTAACATCATCGGTCAAAGTAAATCTTCTTTTGATTTCAGAAAAGTCATGGATGAAGGGAAAATTCTTTTAATTAATTTGGCCAAAGGTAAAATTGGCGAGGAAAATAGCAATTTCCTGGGGTTGATTCTAGTCCCCAAGATTTTGATCGCTGCCATGAGCCGGCAGGATACGCCGGAGGACAAACGGCGCGACTTTTTCATGTATGTGGATGAGTTTCAAAATTTTGCCACCCCTGACTTTGCCCAAATTTTATCCGAAGCCAGAAAATACCGTCTTAATCTGACGGTAGCCAACCAGTTCATCGGCCAGATGGAGGAGGAAGTCAAAAATGCCATTTTTGGCAACGTGGGGACGTTGGTCACTTTCCGCGTCGGCGTCACCGATGCCAACTATTTACAGCACGAATTCCAGCCGGTATTTAATGAATCGGATCTCATCAATATCGAACGGTACAATGCTTATGTCAAAACTGTGGTCAAAAATGAGCCGGTGCCGCCGTTTAGTCTAGATATGACGCGGGATGTGGAAGCGGAACTAAAAGCTTCCAATCCCAAAGTCGCCCAAGCCATCATCCAACTCTCACGCCTCAAATACGGCCGGCCGCGGGAACTGGTCGAAGCCGAAATCGCCCAACGGGCGAGACTGTAATGTATCTTCTAAATTTTTCGTTTTAACAGCTGGTAGACAATCGATCCATCTTTGCGAGTAATAGTTCCGACTGAAGTAAACAACAACTTCATTTTATTATCAAACAAACACTGACCACTGTTTACAAATAGAACATTTCCTGGATAGGCATTTTCAATATCAGTAGGACACTCTTTTTGGGTAAAAATGGTCATATCCTCAAAAGCCCAATCTTTTTCTTGGTGGATGAGGGGTACATATTTCTCTTGGAATTCAAAAGGACTCAACTTAGTAAAAAAGAAAAAATAATGGTAGGGGGGTTCGGGATCTCTTGTTATGATGATTTTATCAAACTGTGATTTAAGTGACATGACGGTGGTCACCAATTCTTTGGCTCCGTCATTTCTATACAGAGGATCATGGACGGGCATATGGATATAGTATTGATGGAGATAATAAATAATGGGTAAGCTAAGCAGTAGCATACTTGAAAATAACCACAGTTTCTTTTTAGAAATAACAGTAAGTACTTGCCATAAACCCAAACTAACGATTACTTCTAAGTAAGGCACCATAAAAAAGGAACGTTGCAAATTTGGGGTGTATTCAGAAGTAAGAGCTGCTACAACTGGGCTGACAAGTAACAATAAAAACAGGAGTACCCAAGCCTGGTTCCATTTGCGGGCCAACACATACAGACCGATCAAAAGTAGAGGTAGTTCAAAAAGATAGAGGAGTCCCATTGCCGGAGGCATATAACGTGGAGGTTTGCCGCCGTTTACAAACAAGAAGTCTACTGAAAAATAGTCAAAATAATTTTTTATCAGAACTTTGGTATAGACAATTAATTTGTTATGAAAAATACGAGCCCTAAGTACTTGTAAGGATCCTTCCTCAAAACGCATTTTATCAAGTTCATAAGTTACGGTACTATCGCGGTAAAATGCAACTTGATCAAAACGATTTGCTCCACCTTTGCCAAATATAAAAAAGACAAAGGTTAAAACCCCAATAAACAGAAGTGTTAACCCACTCCACAGACGCTCCTTTTGAGTAGTAGCTTTGAGAAAACTCCAACTACCCAAGGTGATGACAGATAAGGCCACAAATCCGACTGCTGAATGATAAAAGAATAAACTCAACGTTAGGCTCACCCAACTCAAGATCATGTGGGAGAATTTTTTTTGTGACAAAGCAGATAAAAAGAAAATATGTCCCAGTAAAATGAGAAACAGTGAAACCGTGGATTCTGAAGAAGTGCGAGACAATGCTATGTGCCAGGGTGAAATAGCGAGAAGCAGAGTGGAAATAAGAGCGATTTTAGTGGAAATGATTAGCTTTTTGATAAATACATACCATAGAATTAGGGTCAAGCCACCAAAGAAAGCAAAGGGGAAACGGACGGCAAATTCAGATAATCCTAAGAAATTGATTGAGACCGCGGTTAATAAAAAATTACCCAGGGCCCTGTCTAGGCCAAAAGAGCGAGAATAGAGAGGTAAAAATCTTCCCGTTTCATCCCGGCCTGTTTTCAAAATCGAATAGGCATTCCAACCGAGTGTCACTTCATCAATATGAAAACCGGTAGGGTATTGGGTGAGCGCATACATTCGGAGAAAAAAAGCCAGTAGTAATATGCTGCTAAAAATCACCAAAAAACGCTTGTTCATACGTTTATGTTGATATAGTACTCTTTTACCACCCAAAAGCACAACAAGTGTTGAGTGTATTCAATTCTTACCAGTGGATTCGTCATTGTGAGTATATCGATGAAGTCTTGCAGAATCCTATGAAACAAGATCTGGCTCCGGAAGATATGATCTGGTTTTGCCAAACAAGCTTTTTTTGAGATTGCCGCGTCGTCCCGATAGAATCGGGACTCCTCGCAATGACAAAATACCTAAATCCTACTTTTTTCTACTAAAATCTACTTTTACTACTTAGTAATACTTTGATACAATACTCTCGCGCGCCCGTAGTTTCGCCCAAAGGCCTCAACCAACGGCCGATGGGCCTTTGGCCCAGATCAGCCTTTGGCTGACAACGGTAGAGCATTTGTCTTACCCGCCTGCCAAAGCGCGTCCATAGCTCAGCGGTAGAGCGACTGTCTTATACACAGTTGGTCGGTGGTTCGAATCCATCTGGACGCACAAAAAGCGCGGCGGGCAGGTACACAAAGTGTTGAGGGTTCGAATCATTCCGGGCGCACTTCGGGATTTTTATAAAGCACAACTTTTTATGGAACTTGTAGTTTTAGTCAATGAAAACGATCAGGATATCGGCCGGGCGGAAAAAGACGCAGTTCACACGACAACCACCCGGTTGCACCGCGGGTTTTCGCTTTTCCTTTTCAACCAAACCTGGGAGGTCATGCTCACCCAAAGATCCCGTTGGAAGAAAGCCTTTCCTGATATCTGGACCAACACGGTTTGCGGTCATCCGCGTCCTGATGAAACTGCGGTCGCAGCAGCCCAGCGCCGGCTCAAGGAAGAGTTGGGAATGGTAGCTACCACGATTGAGGAGGTCGCTCCTTACCGCTATCAGTTTACCGATCAAAATGGGATAATGGAAAATGAGATTTGCCCGATATTAGTAGGAAGGTCTTATGCTTATCCCAAGCCCAATCTGAACGAAGTCCAGGACTGGAAATGGGTGCCGTGGCGGGTTTTTTTGCAAGAAATCGAAGGGACGCCGGAGAGTTTTTCACCCTGGTGTCGGGAAGAAGCCAAAATCATTGAAGATAAACTGCAAATACTAAAGGGCTTGTAACAAAATAAGTTGTGCAAGATCACGAAGTATTTTTGCGTGAGATTCAAGGTACTGCGAGCGATAGTATACGATGTATACTTGAGCTTGAGCAGTAACGCAGAAGCTCACCAAAAAGACGAGGCAGCTTGTATAAGTTATTTTGTTACAAGCCCTAAGAAAAAAACCCATGAAAAACGCGAGCGATGTCAAACAGTTTGCTTTTCCATATACGGAGTTGAGATTTCCCGGAGAAAATAGCGGCGAGCGGATACTATTTATCACCCGCGAGTCTCCCATCATCCACAATCTGCGTTTACTCATTTTCAGCGCAGTGCTTCTCGTAGGATTCATCTTGGGTTATTACCTCGTAGGTTTTGGCGAGCAGTTTTTACAAGAAGCGAGTTTACTCAAGTTGCCCCTAGTGATCGGAGTCAGTTTGATATTCATTTTGGGGATGTGGTGGATGGCCCAAACTTTCCGCAAATCAATTTTCATCATCACTACTAGAAGACTAACCAAAATCATTTATACCACCCCTTTTACCTGGTATCAGTTTTCCTTGGGGCTCGATGAAATAGAGGATACCGGCTCATACGGCTCAAGCTATCTTGAGGCCCTTTTTGGACTGGGCTATTTTGTCGCCCGATCAGGTGCAGCGGCGATCAAAAATTTCAAAATCGTCAATATTTCTTATGCGCGGGACCTTCACAACTATGTCAACAAATTACTTTATGCTTTTAAACACCACCCGGAACTTATCAACGAGTTCCGGCCGTTTATTCCCGATCTCAAACCTGGAGAACGGGAAGAACTATTCAAAAAATACCCCGAGTACCGGACGGAGTTTGAATGAAGTTTTATTTTACCGTTCCGTGCCATACCTATGTTGTCTCTCGAATTCGTCAAAATGAGCAAGTCTTTCTTTTACATATTCATAATCAGGCAAGCCAAATTTATCAGCATCAACAATATATAACTCATCTTCACGACCATAAAGAAATGCCCAATCTCTAACTTTGAGAAAATTTACTCTTGTTAGTTCTATCACAACTTCATCTGTGTCATAAAGAGTTGTGATTTTGATTTGGGATCCAACCGCTACATTAAGAGTGGAATCTAGACCGACCCAAAGCACTGTTTTATAATTTTTTATCCCGTTTTCAGCAGCAATTCTTTGTATATCTTCAGGTCTGGTATAAAATTTATGTTCCCACGCAGGTATTTCTGGTCTATTACTTTGGAGAACTCCAATAGGTACGCCGTGTTCTCGAAGCAGGTCGTTCGTATTTAATACTATTTTTGGTTGGCTCATATATGCTTTTAGTAGGCCGGTAATTTTAGATTTTTATAGCTCTTCCAATCTGACATTTTTTTCTACTTTGTTGTCTTTGATAAATTCCAGGTACTTTTCTGTGGTTGAGAGTCTTTTGTGGCCGACTAGTTTGGAAATCACTGTCAAAGGCGTGCCACTCATGAGATGGTGGGCGATGAAAGTGTGCCGGAGGTCATTGACCTTGGCATTTTCAATCCCCGCCAGTTTAAAATAGCGGTCGATGGCAGTCCTTATATTTCTGATAAGTAGCGGCCGGCCGGTTTTGGTCACAAACAGGGTTTTGTTTTGGGTCTTGGGCCGGGACGAGAGATAGCGGTCAATAGCGAGCTTAGCCGCTTTATTGAGTGGCACTGTGCGGGCGGCATGAGATTCTTGGCTGGCGATGAAGAGTTCGCTATCTTTGACGTCAGTCAGTTGCAGATTGGCTAGTTCCCCGATTCGCACTCCCGTTTGCAAAAACAACTCAACTATGGCTGAAATCCGGGCATCTTCGCGACAAGCGTCGCGGAGAGCTCGGTATTCGACTTTGGACAGGATCCGCGGCGGCTTGACCTCATATTTGGGGTGGGAGATATCTGTAGCCGGATCAGCCTGGATCTGGTTTTGGGTTTTCAAAAAACGGTAAAAAGTCTTGATTGAGTTGATTTTACGCGACACTGACTTGGGCGTATAGCCGTCTTTACCCAGTTTGGTCAGAAATGCCGTCAGTTCGTCTCGAGTGATTTCGACGATCTCCTTTTTACCCATATCCCGCAGGAAGGCGACGAGTTGGTCGATGTCTTTACCGTATGCTACAATGGTGGCGCGAGCACGTTTGCGGCTGGTAAGGAACTCGACAAATTGAGTATGTGCTTGAATCAAGTCTAAGTTTGAAGCCATATTTTGGCCTATAATATCACTAATTAGGCAACTTTGTCAACTTGCACATTCTACCACAACGTGCAAAGGGAGGTAAATTGGTAAATATAGGCACGATCTTATAACTTATGTCATCCCGATTTCTGACGCTCGTGATCACCTTGGCTAGCCTCATTTTTATCGTCAATATTTCCCGTTCGATCTGGAATTTATGGCAAAAGGGGAGTATTGTTTCTGAACGGCAGGCAGTGCGTGATCGGCTGCTAGAGGAAAATGCAGCCTTAAAATCCAAGCTTCAGGAAGTCGAGTCGCCGGAATTTATCGAAAAACAGGCGCGGGAAAAGCTAAATCTGCAAAAAGAGGGGGAAGTGGTGGTAGTTTTGCCCAAGGATCTTATCCGCTCCCAACCGCAAGCTGCCGTCGAACCGACTTTACCCAACTGGCAGAGGTGGTGGAAGGTATTTTTTTGAGGCTATTATGTTCAGTACTTCGTACTGTCCACCAGCCTCATGAGAGTGAAAGAAAATGCAGTTTTGCATTTTCTTAATACCTCAGTGCCAGCGGAGGGATTCGGACCCCCGACCCATGCCTTATGAAGACACTGCTCTACCCCTGAGCTACGCTGGCTTAGATATATTTTACCTTCCACTGTCGGCCAAAGGCCGATCAGCCCTTGGCTGAAGCTACGCTGGCTATCATGGGACAAAACCTACGGTTTTTTCCCAACGATTTTCCTCCAAAAGTGTCGCTTCGGATCTTCGCACAACCTTTCCGAAGCGACGGTTATATCCTATTTGTCTAGTTTAAACCTAAGCTCAAGCCATTGATATTATCCGATGGTATTTTACCAAACGTTGAAGCTGACTTCCAGCTCTGTTATAATGAAATTCGCCGCGGGGTAGTGTAGAGTTGCACAGGAGGCTCATAATCTCCTAGGCCGGGCGCGACTCCCGGCCCCGCAACATAGTAGGAATAGAGGCCTCAAAAGCCTCTATTTTTGTTATTGGGACGTTCTGTTTGTTAGGTGCGAGCATTTCTGTTATCACCGGAGACTCTTTCTTCATCTTTTTAATGGTCAAGAATGAGATTGGGCTATCAATACGCAATATTTTGTCCTGTAAAGTTAGGTGCGATCCTAACTGTTCGAGTATTTGCCGCTTAGTTTGCAGGTCGCCTGTAGTAAATCTTTTCCGTGCTTGAGCCGCAAACGTAAACTTCTCATTTATTTCCTCGGCTACTTGAAACATTCGCTGGTCAACATTACCCATCTGTTTATCTAATCCCTTTATTTCTGCTTCCAAGGTCAGCTTCTGTTCTTTGAACTGCTCATCGGATAAAAGACTGCCGTCACTATTCAGAGGCGAAATCTTAAGTTTTATTAAGTTGTCTAACCGTTTTCGAGCATCGGAATGAGAGCTGGTTAAAGACTTAATAGTGTTTTCGCGAAAATCCCGTTCACCCTCATTCATGGCATTTATTTGCTTAATAGCCCACTCAACAAAGCCGAGCGGTATCTCAAGTGTGGCAAGTTCACTATCAACCTGCTTTTCCAATAGGTCGACTCGCAATCCACGCTGTCTACATGACGGATTTTTACGTCGAGTACAGCGATAGTAAACGTAATGTAGAATTTTAGGATTTTTCATGTGGTCGATTCGAGTTTGACACCCCGGACAAATCTCTTTGTTTTTCTTAGTAAGCGAGAATTTCAGTTTGCAGGTGCGGCAAATACACTGCCACTTTTGCTCTGCGGTGATAGAGGATTTACAAAAGCCACACTTTATAAGTGAGGTATACGCATAATCGTGGTGTTTAAGTTTATATTGACTTCTATGTCCGAGAATTACCTGCACTTCTTCAAACAACTGCTCACTGATTGCCGTCTCATGTTTACCTTCATACCATTGTCCGCTGCCTTCCGGATACTCATACTTACCACAGTAAAATGCACAACCCAAGATTTTGTAAATCATACTGATAGATAACGGGCCGCCGCCGCAACGTCTTTTTTGTCGTGTTCGATAACCCCACTCATCTTTGGCAATCCGGTTGATTTCATTTACAGAAGTACCGCCTCTGAACAGTTCAAATATCTTTTTGATAAACGGTAGACGTTCTGGATCGACTAAAACTCGCCGGAATCCGCTTTCAGTCGCTTTGTCATTGAGGTAGCCTTGTGGCGCTACTCCAGGTCGCCAACCATCACGACATTTTTTGTCCATGCCGCGTTTAACCACGATAGCTTTATCGTCTGAATCTTTTTTTGATAATCCAAACTCAAGCGTAAGCATAAACTTATCCTCTGGGGTATTGTGATAGGTTCGAGATGGAGTACGAAGCTCAAGGAGTTTTCCGGTATCAAATATGTCGATGATTTTCCCGCCGTCAGTCATATTGCGTGCTAAACGGTTGGGATGCCAGGTAAGTATGGCGTTAACCTCACCACTTTCGATACGAGTAATCATGTTCTCGAATATCGGTCTACCTTTTTCGTGCGCTGAGCGTGATTCCTGAAGCGTCTCTACTATTCGGAGTTTGTGTCGCGACTTTATACCCTCGAGAATATAAAGCTGCTCGGGTAGAGAGGCGGCCTGTCGTTCTTTATTATCCTCAGAACTTTTACGGGCATAACCAATATATTTAATCTGTATATCTTTTGTATCCATAATTCTTAAAATGCCCCCACTGGGTGCACTCAGAACGGTTAGGTCCTGTCCCAATGAGGGCATTAAAAAACCCAACCGAATTTTCTGAGTGCAAAATTAGTATAACAACTTTACTTAAAATATATCAATAGCGTCTGCCATGTCCTTTATATAAACCAAACGCCATTGTTTGTAGCTGGAACATGCTCTTCTCTTCTTTTTTTAGAAACCTTTTATATTTTCTGGTCATATTCCCTGCATAGTATTTTCGTTTAACATTTTCTTTTAGTTCATCTAGCTCCGGCATGCTGATAACTTGGCCGGCAACCTTGGAAATACCACTTAGATTTCTGCTATTGTAAGTCAGATTATAACAATGCCGGCAACCGAAATAGTCACCTGCTTTATAAAGCGTTGCCGCGCGGCGACCACAATACCGGCCATTAACCGTAAGAGGACAGATAAACCAGTAACGATACCCACCATAGTGACAAGGTGTTGACTCAAGCTGAACTTTATAGTCAAAATCCCGTTTGTTTCCTTCTTTATCTGTTTGGGTATAGACGAGTTGAATGTAGTTACCTTCGTTCGTCAGTGACGTATAGATGGTAATACTGGATTTATTACTGGTAAAACCACTGGTCCAGGTAATGTTTCTTGATAACCAGCAATCTTTTTTAAGTAATTTTTGCTGTCGCAACCAATAAATACTAATTTTTTTCAAACTATCTGCTTCCTGTTTTGCCATAAAAATATTAAAAAAATCTGCCGAAACTATTAAGGATTCGGACAAGGTTAGCTTCGGGTAAGTTAACATATATTGCGAAACGAACCCAATTTATTCACCTTTATCCATAACAATATCAACAGCCAGTGGAACTGGCGGGTTTTCTCCTCTGCGTACTGCCTGAATACGTGTAAGCTCATGGAGAGCTTTATAAAAGTTACGCACCACCGATGCTTCATATCGTGTTAGCTTTTCTGTATCCTCATTTACGATCATATTGCGGATGGCTCTACGACCCTTTTGTTTATTTGGCTTTTCGTTAAGTGGAAACATTGAAACCAATTCATCTTCCCGTTCCCACTCCATCATGGCTTTCTCAACACTGATAACGCGACGTAAACGCCAGGAGTAAGTAATGATTTTATCTATAAGTAACAATTCGAGTTCACCAATAGGTTTTAATTCATCTCGGATACGTTTACCAAAATCAATTAACAATTCTTCACTTTCACCCTCAAGTAAAACTTCTTTACTTAGCAGTCCGTGTTTTAACGCGTTCATTTTACTGACTTCTTTACCCTCCGGCGTTTGTGGTCCAGTAGACAATTGTGAATTTTGTTGGTTTGCTGCAATTTGGTCGTCTGTTGACATAATTTACTTCCTAACTACTATCTTGGACATTTTTACCAATCCATAACTGGTCTTGTATAGATAGTGCTTCAGTGTGTAGTCCGCGCTTCTTTGATTCGTTTCCAATTTCATTTGCCAGATTTAAGTATTTCTGTTTAAGCATATCCGTCATGGTAGGATACTGTTCTAAATCTGTTTTTATAAGGTCAGGCACGCCTTCTAACTCATCATCGCTAAACTCAGTAACCGGTTTTTTTGGAATGAAGTGCGACATAAACTCCGAAGTGTCTATGGATTTAATAGGTACTGGTTGGATAAACTTAAAATCAGTATGTAAACTGTAATGCTTTGCGACTTTCCAACCGGATTCAGCGGTGATTATTCCTAAGCTCTCTAACTCTTTTAAGAGTCTCTGACAGGTTCTGACTGATTTACCGACTATATCTGACATATCTTTCGCAGTTACATCGGAGTGGTCGACGAAATACTCAAGAGCATCTGCACGCTCAGCCGGCATACTTGAATTAACAATGTGTTGCAAAATGTTTAAGTCATAATCAGATACAGAAGTTCGGCCATCGAGTAGAGCAAGGGCTACTGCTAAGCTTTTAAGCTGACCTAGTGATCGCCAGGGTTCCTCAATTTGTTTATCGACCACATCATAATAGGTAACGTCTTTACCACTCTCATCAGTAAATGAGCTTTTCTGAAGTATCACAATCCCGCGTGATTTAGCCATAAATAGGGATAACTGCTCCAATCTGCTTTTGGATTTATCATCATTTATTTCAAATACAGCCGGTTGAGTAGCCAAAAGTGTATCAAAAAAGGATTTCACCTTTTCTGCTAAATCTTTGAGCGCTACTTTTCGATTAACTGGACTCCAGGCAATAGTAAATCCTGTCTGTCTGCGTTCTGCACTTAAGGCCGGTATCCGGTAGAAAATAAACCGCGGGCCGATAATATTTAAATAACGGTGATGTTGATTTAACGCTGCCGGTGTAATGCAGCCAAGGTGAGAAAAGCTGGTTTTATAACTGATATAGCCACGGGTAGGTGAAAATTTACTAAACTCGCCGTCGTAAATTGATACTAACTCACCGAGTAGTTTTTTGGTTGTTTCTTCATTTAGTGAAAATATCGTGGTGTAATCTTTGCAAACAAAACATTTTCCATCCAGTTCCGGCAGCAAATCGTAGGTCTTATTGTTGCCAGTTGCTTTGTATCCGGAAGCAAACGGGTTAAGCGTCATTGAGTCGAGGAAATAAACAAAGTCTAGTGGTCGTAGTAGAGATACAATGTCAGTTTTGGCGCTACTAGGGACTCCTACGAGCATAAACCAGAGAGAGGGGGAAAGATTAAGCTTGATTGATAAAGCTACCGCAAATACGCAGCGGATCAAGTCTTCCGGCAACGACACAACTGTCAAAATTTCTTCTAATAAAGCACTAAACGCATACCCCTTCGGAGTTTGTGTCGTGGTTACGGGATTATTTGTGATTGCTTCAGTCATATTTGAACTTTGTGTTATACTTTGACCTGCCAGAGGAAGGAGTCTCCTTCAAAACTTCCTCCCTCTGACAGGGGTTAGCGGTCAGGCTAACTCTTTTGCGTTATAACGGCATAACGTCTGTTATATTTTGGTAAGTAATACCGTCTTTGGTCGGGCCGTTCTTCACTAGTATTTGACACGCTTTTCCTTTTAAGCTTTCTACATCAAAATCATCATCCATCACCGGCTCCACCTTAGTCAGCGCTTTTATGATGCCGTAGAGTTTGGATGTCTTGCCTGTGGAAGACACTTTTATCTTTTTTGATGCAACCAGTGTCCGGCTGACTCCCTTTTGCTCGCCGTCGATTATTTCAAATCGAAACTTCAAGTAGTCGCCGAAATTACCAGTGCTTTCTTCAACCGCTATAACCGTAGCCTTATACAATCCTTCCGGTATCGGCTCTTGTATCTCTGCTTCAGTTACTTTTACGATTATTGGCATATTATGTGTTCACCTCCTTCGTTGCGGATTCAATCCTTTTTACTGGGATTGGCTTTAAAATTGTTCTCACTAACGCAACTAACCGTTCGCCTTGGTCCAGCGCCGCTTCATAAGAAATATCTACCCCAAAGGCCTTTTTATATAACTGTTGATATTCCAATATGGCTTTTTCCGACAGCATTTTCACCGCTCCTCGTATAGTCGTGATTTAATAATGCGCAATTGATTGAAATACGCTTTCGGTTCAATGGTGATTGCGCTCTTCCAATAAGACTCTATAAATTGGTTAAGCTGTTCATCACGTTTAAATAGGAATTGAGCTTTATGAGGATTTGTGCGGTCAACTACCTCAAGGGGATAGTAAAGTGAAATCGCCGCTGCCAACGCAAGGTCCGAAGTCGAATAATAGTTATTTATGTTTAATCTTTGTAGCGTCATATTAATAAATGGCAAAAAATAAACCGCTCTCATTATCTTGCTAAAAGAGCGGTAGGTCGACGATATTTCTGTGGGGATTTAAGTGATTTTTTAGTGAAGTTTTGGTGAGTTGTCAGGGCAATTAAGCTTGTAGCCAAAGCTTGGTTTAGAAAGTATCATTTTTTTAATTTCATTTTGGGGTATACTAATCTTATTAATCAAAAATGCCACTAGGTCTGCTTTGCTATTTCTACATACTCAATGGCTTTCCCTCCGCGCATAAGAATTACTAAGAACTTAACTATGTTATTGCTGGGAGAAATTTCTATTGGATTATTGTTACCATAACAAATAGTTCCCTGCTCAAGGTCAATGCGTAAATTGCCACACACAAGATTGTTAACTCTATCTGCATTATTATTGTTTAATTGACTTCGAGATGCTTTGAAATCAGTAGGATTGTTCATCCTAGGTGAAAAATAGACGGTCGGATGAATTGCTTGTTCTGCTTCCTGTTTTTTTAATGTTTTCCTTTGATATATATTTGTAAGTGCGGCTTTAAAGTTACGAATTGAATCCGGTGTTGCAAATACTATTGGATGACCGTAGTCATCCTGACCTTCTGTCGTTAGAATTTCCCATTCCTCTAGCTTTTCGATTAGAGAAATTTCATTGTATCCGTCACTTCGATACTCTGCTGTATTAACTGCGAAAGGTTGTCCCGTGGGTGTCGTTTCAGCCAATTTTTCTATTTCTTCCAAAATTTCAAGGATTGTTTTTAAGGTGGGTATCGATAAGTCAGTTAGTAACTTTTCATATGTTTTTTTCTTGGATTCTGGATTGCTTAAAGCTAGATATTTATCGTAAATTTGATTAAATAGCGGTATTCGGACTTCAAACTCAAATATAGACATATGGCTTGTCTGCCAAGTTCGGGGAATTTCATTTACAATTTTTATAGCTGACCATTCATTCAACTTGCGTAATATATTTTCCTCGGTCTGATTATTCGGAACACCAGCAGCACCAACATGGCTTAGTTCGTAGCGAATGGGTTTTCCGGTTGGAGAAGTGAGTAGTTCTGTTTTGATTCGACTAAGAACCCACCAATAATACTGATTAACTATTTCTTCAGGAGTCATATTAATATTAATTCTGGTGCGTATTATAGCTGAATTTTTATAAAATTACTAAGAACGTGTTTTAAAAGTCACTCTTTGTCATTCTGAAGGTGTCCGCCCCTGAAGAATCTAGCGTAAGCGTAAATAAGTACTACGCTGCGGCTAGATCCTTCGGCACCGTATAGCCTCAGGATGACAGGATCGTAAACATAAAAAAACTTTTCAAACAGGTTCTAAGTATAGTGCTATAATTAAGGCCAAAATATTAAAATGAACATTTTAAATAAAATTACCAGTTTTATCTCTGCCATTTTCATTACTATTTCCGGCTTACTCGTACCAGCAAATAAGCTTCCTCCAAGTCCAACTCTAACTCCAATTGTTATTTCGCCGAGTCCTTCACCACAGGTAATACAACCCTCGCAGAAAGCACTGAAGTTGGCTGCGGACCTTTATGTTTTATCGGGTAAGAAAGGTCAAGATGAAATGATGAAAAAATATAATGTTACAGACCCAACTACCACGATTAAGCTTATGGCGTTCGAAATGGACAATGATCCAGCAAAAATGGCACTAATTGAAGCTGGACTTCAAAAGTATAATCGGGAGCAGAATAATGCCACAAACTATGACTCCAGCAACTACGACACTCCAACCGTAATAACACAGCCTCAAACAAACAATTCATCTGACTGGTATGAACAGTGGAAAGCAGAAAATAAGCAACGCTGTCAGGATGAAATCAATAAATACACTACTTGTATGACCGAATACAATTCAAAAATGATTGAGTACAATTCTTGCGAAACTGAAAAGCTGACAAACGCATACAAGTATTGCTATAAACCGATGAACTTATGTGGACTTAAGCCATTTTGTTCTTATTGAACAGCTTAAATTATATGCCAATCTTCAAGTAGGTATCTCCATCGTGGTACGTATATATACTCCAAATCTGTTTTTAACATGTCTTCAGCGTTCTGTGTTTTTGACCAAAGTGTAGTACTGTGATATTGACCATTATTGAAACCAAAAGTAGCTGACTCATCATCATACTTACATTCCCAGTTACTTCGATTTATTACACTGCACTTCTTTAAAGTTTTAATTTCAAAATCAGATTTAGCTTTAACTGTTTGAGTATTTTTATCAGGGTAGTAGTCGGTTATTCTAATAGTCATACAGCCATTTCCTTCATGGAAGTCATTTGGACATAAAATTGGATATTCTGTAATTCTTCCAGTTAAAAATCCCCAATCGAATATGTAGCTAAAAAATATTCCTACTAAAATTATAACTATAATTTTCCGCATAAGGTTATATACTTTTATTCTATTTATTATAAATAAAATCCAGCGTATTTTGTTAGTTCACCTTCATCAGAGTAGTATCTATCGATCATTGGACGCGCTCCTACTCTTACAACCTCTATAATCATCGTCTGTTTTTCTTCCCATTGTTTTCCCGTTGAATTGTCATAAACACAGCGTGACTCATCTGCAGTGGCTATATATTTATTCTCGCTTTTTATAATGGATTTTATTGAGTAGGACTTTATGCAAGATTGAAGTCCGTTAGTAAGATATAACCTTGGGTTAGGACTTGGTTCGTTAAATAAATCCATTCCCAGTATGAATAAATAATCATCGGCTTCCTTTTTAGTTTGAGGTGGAGTAAATAATAACAAAACATCTGTAGCTTTTTTATCAATTTGCAGCTGCTCAAACCGTTCAGCCAATTGTCGTGTTTCATCTTCTTCGGATAAAGCGCTAAGATTTTCGCCCGACCCTTTAATCGTCTGTGCATTTGGTTTGGTTTCGGAGACGGATTTTTTATTTGTCGACTGGTACATGCTCACTCGACCTAAAAAAAATGAGAGGAGGATTACGACGACAAGAAGTATTTGTTGCTGCCGATTTTTAAGCATACATAGTTTTTATATCTGTAGTACTTTCTTCTTTTTGGCTATGAACTCTTCTTCGGTGATTATACCCTTATCCCTAAGTTCCGCTAGCTTTTCAAGGTTGGTATAGTCAGTACTGCCACTTTTATGAGTCATGTCTTCATTTTTACTCTTGAATAGTGCGATACAATAGACAACGATAACCCACAGTGGTGCGACTAAAAAAGAAATTGGATGTTGGTACCAGCCTTCACTTATAACACCTAAGAGGGTGAAGTATAAAACAATGACAATCGAGATAATTTCGGCGATTAGCCATAGTTTGGACGGGGTAATATGATGTTTTCGTCTTGCCGTATAAGCAATTGAACCAAAAAGTATTATGTTGCCCATGGCAAAGGTGGGTCCGTTGTTTCCGTTTGTATTTAGAGTTGACGAAGCAATAAGTAATGCTCCAATAACAAATGCAATGTTCGAACCATTCAAGTTGTTTATTTTCATTTTTATTCTAATTATTTCTTGCTATGTATAGTATAAGCTCAACTGTTCATTTTTACAAAAAATATTATGTCACCGGCGCTATTTATTGGTATACAAATAGTGGTTTTTGAAGCAGAAAATAGGTTCTGATTTCGTGTAACCCCCGCAACTGAGGCTATTAAAGAAAAAGAGAGCTCTCCTTTGGAGAGCTTTTTTTATTCTCTTTTTCTTCCAGCCTCATGAGGGCGGTGTGTCACGAAATGACACATAATGCCCTCAAGGGATACAATTAAGACGTGTACTACGTTTATATACTCCAATCTCTCAAGAAACCTGACTGGCTTTACAAGGGTTCAACTTCTGATCTAAAAAGAAGAGTATTAGAACATAATTCCGGTAAAAACTTTTCCACAGCTCCGTACGCTCCATTTAAACTTATTTACTACGAAGCATATTTACTCAAATCTGACGCTGAAGCAAGAGAAAGATATTTGAAAACAAGTATGGGAATGAGAGTGCTTAAAAAGCAACTAGCTAATTATCTGAAGTTAAGGGAAAGGGAACAAATCAGAACCTAAGAAATTAGAGCGCTGTAAAGCGCTTTTTGGTATAGCAATTTTGACACGCTATTATACAATGAACACAGAACTTAACAATCTTTAAAAGATTATGCCTAATATTTTTGAGACTCTTAAAGCACAGCAAGACGCAGAACGAGCTAGAACGGTACTCGAAGAACAAAGACAATCAGATTTACGGAGAGAAGAGGAGCAAAAACGACTCAAACCGATTATTGATGCAAAAAGAGCTATCGAAGCAAAAAAAAGAAAAGCTTATGAAGACCTTTCTCCCATGGTTCGTAAAGTATTGGGGGATTTAGGCGCAGTTTTGGGAAAATCTTATTATGTTGATGATGGACTGTCTCATGATTTTTACGAAGGACTCGAAGGAGGCGATGTTGACAACGTTGCTTACCGCTGGGAATTAGGTGAAAAAGTAGCACGTTATGATCGAGAAGGAAATTCTACAATGGAATTTAGAGCTCATTACAGAGTTGAACTAATTTGTACTAATGACAATCCATCACATTTGTTTTGCATACGTCTCTCACCTGGACAGTATGTTAGGAAATCTTTATTTAGTAGTAAATACGTTGAAAAACAAATTGGGTACATATCTGTTAACATTCAGGGTATTTCGGAAGACCAATTGGCAAACGCATTACACCAATTATATTCAAGATAACATTAGCAATTCTCATATTAAGTTCATAAAGAAAATAGGTTCTGATTTCGTGTAACCCCCGCAACCAATTATATTTGGAGCCTCACAAGGCGCTATTTTAGTAATTATGCCTGGTCGTAGATAAGGGAACTTATACCTACGAATGTTGTAGATTGACAACACGTTATCTACGTTTTATACTAATAAACATAGATATAGCTAATTTTATCTACGCAATATGAGAAGCGGAAAATACTTAAATCAGCTTCAGGGAGATGCTCGTTATCGAGCATTTGTTCCCAACTCGCTTCCTTTTGAAATAAAATCGGAGGGAAAACTTCTAAATTTACTATCTCGAGCTGATTTAGCCTTAGGAAGGCTCGATGGCGTTGCTGATATTCTGCCTAATGTTGATTTCTTCATTTTCATGTATGTGCGTAAGGAAGCGACTATTTCAAGCCAAATTGAGGGAACTCAAGCGACTTTTATTGACGTTCTAAAAAAGGAAGCAAATATTGGGGAAGGAGAGGTGCATAAAGATGTTAATGAAATTATCAATTACATAACTGCGATGAACTATGGTCTAGAACGACTCAAAGAACTTCCTCTTTCTCTGCGA
Organism: Candidatus Gottesmanbacteria bacterium GW2011_GWC1_43_10; assembly: GCA_000995415.1. Taxonomy (GTDB): domain Bacteria; phylum Patescibacteriota; class Microgenomatia; order UBA10105; family UBA10105; genus UBA10105. Next base: position 19,620 of record LCEX01000011.1, on the reverse strand, counting down.
TTGCTTAAAGAAATTCATAAAATGCTTCTTCAGGGTGTCAGAGGAGAAGTAAAAAACCCAGGAGAATTTCGAACTTCACAAAATTGGATTAGTGGACCAACGATTGAAACAGCAACTTTTGTGCCGCCTCCTGCAAATAAAATCATGAACCTTATGGGAAACCTTGAAGAGTATATGTACAAATCGGGATCAATACCTATTCTTATTAAAACGGGTCTTCTACACGCTCAGTTTGAGACTATTCATCCATTTCTAGATGGAAATGGTCGAGTAGGCCGTCTTCTTATCACATTTTATCTTTGTCAACAAAAAATATTACGCAAACCCCTACTTTATCTCTCAGATTTTTTCAAAAGAAATCGCCAGACTTATTATGACCGTCTAAATTTGTTTCGTGAAAAGGATGATGTAGAAGGATGGCTTGAATTTTTCCTACAAGGCGTTACTGAAACATCTGAAAGAGCAGTTGAAACTGCTAGAAAAATCATAGTACTACGTGAATATGGTATTAAGCGACTTGCGAAACTCGGGCGCTCTACTGAGAAAGGAATGACGCTTTATAATTATTTGTTTAAAACGCCTATGGTTCGAGTAAGAGATGTGGAACAGATACTTAATATCAAAAATCCAAACGCTCTCGCTTTAGTATCTAAATTTGTCGATGTAGGAATACTTAAGGAGCTGACTGGTCACAAGAGAAACCGTGTATTTTCGTTTGCTGACTATGTTGCTCTTTTTGAATAAACCAAGTTCTGATTTCGTGTAACCCTCGCAACTGAGGACATTAAACTATTCGGATGCTATAATGACAGTCACGGATGGAAGGTTTAATTTCATTTTTTTTGATCGCTGGAAGTATCTTAACAATCGGTAAAGGTTCTGATTGGCTTACAGACTCTCTTATACCTATAGCCCGCAAATTGGGCGTGTCTGGTTCCTCAGTGGGCCTTATTTTAGTTTCTGCAGCAGTGAGTTTACCGGAGATTCTTGTTGCCATGTATGCGACACTCAGTGGTTTTCCGGCAATCAGCTTGGGAGTGGTCTTAGGATCAATTATCTGCAACATTGGTCTCATGACTGGTTTGTCTGCCCTAGTTAAACCTCTCAAGGTTAGTGTGACGACCATTTTACGTGATGGCGTGTTTTCTATCGTAGTTCCCATTCTCGTGTTTGCGGTCAGCACGGGAGGGCAGATCACGAGACTTGAGGGATTTGCGTTCTTTCTCCTCTTTATTCCCTATACTATCAATGTACTTTTATACGAAAAACAAAGAACTCCTGCACAAAAGAGCGCTCATGTTCAAGAAGTGCTTATCGAGCTTGATCTGATTGGTTTTGACTTCGGCAAACTCAAGCCCGGTTGGTTTTCTTTCGGATTAGGACTCTTGTTTCTCTTAGGTGGTGCTCAGGTGTTTGGAGGACAACTCATAAATCTTGCTCAACAGTTTCGGATCAATGAATTGGTTATCGGTTTGACTCTCGGTGCGCTTGGCCCTTCAATACCCAACATCGTCGCAGCGTACAATGCCACGAAAAAGGGTATGGGAGAGATAGCCGTATCCGAAACCCTTGGTTCAAATATTTTTACCATGCTTGTGACACTGGGAATATCAGCAATGCTTGCTCCAGTCGTCATTTCTGATGAATGGCTCAACTTTGATTTACCAGCTCTTATTCTCATGAGTTTTCTCTTGTTTGTTTTTATTCTGACGAAACACACCATATCCAAAAGGGAAGGATTTATACTCCTGAGTGGATATGTAGGTATAGTTATGATCCAAATAGTGAGGAGTTTCCTGTGAAATGATGTTACTGAGACAAATCCAGAAACTATATGAAATACTTAAAAAAATCATCAGGTCTATTTTTACGGGTATCGGTAAAGCAATTAACGAGTTTATCGATAAGTATTAGCTTAAAATTGAAGCAGGGTGAGTAAGAAAATACGTTCTGATTTCGTATCATCAGGATGATGCGAAGCATAATATCTTTGACCCCCGCGACTAAAAATTAGGTAGTGTCTTTTTCGTTTAACTTGACTAATAAAGGGATGCACCGGGAGGATTTTTCTTCCACCATTCGGTCATATCTTCATAAGTGTGAGGTGTCGATTTATTTTTATAACCATACTGGAAGTCAATCTCTCGATCAGTCACTTCACGCCAGGATAACTTAAAATTATCATTGCAAACGCCAATTTTTATGCCATCGGGGGTATTGCGACCATCATAATAGATTTTGTACGAGACAGCAGTACTGATCATACTCGCCACAAACGGACACTCATAAATATCAAAGTTTGCTTGGGGGTATTTCGTATACACTTCAGAAACTAACTGATTGACTTGTTGGTAAGTGATGACTCGTGGTGCGAAATTTCTAAGAGACGCTTGAAAAGAAAAGACAATGATAATTCCTGCAAAACCAGCGCCGAGAATTTTTTTATATGCATAAAGCTCTTTAATCGTCCATGCAGTGATAAGAAGCACAAATGCATGAGCATAATTGGTATAGTAGAATTGTCGTTCACCTCGATAATATCTCAACATCACAAGTGATAACACAAATGAAAAAGCAACGATGTAGTAATTCACATATTTCTTATACTGTATCAATCTGACGATACTTAGGATGGTGGTAAAACCAATGAGTAGATATACTACCCAAATATTGCCCCCAATAATCCAGGCCCAGTTTGTCGGCCAATATACTCCGGCATACGTAAGCCAACGGTTCGGAATATAGATTCTTTGTTGTCCAATCAGTAAATAATCAAGGATTCTTCGAGTCTCAAACCAATGAAAACGAACATCAAAATATAAAAAAGGAAGTAGTGGGATCGAAATGCCAATTACTAGAGCCAACACGTCTTTTATTTTTGGTTTGAGTGTGACGATTGCTATACCCACAAGCGGGGCTATAAATGCTGATTGAAAATGAATGGAAATTGCCAAGCTAAGGCAAAAACCCGCGAGGAAAAAATAAATGGATTTTCTTTCTTTTCTATATTTTAATACCCACAAAATAACGAGTAATCCTAAAAAAGGATCAGCAGCTGCATTCCATGTAGTAAATGAATTATCAATTTGGGCTGTTGAAAGAGAGGCAAACAGTGCCGCAAGCGCACCCATTTCTCGGCCTCCGATTTCTTTTCCTGCAAAGAAAATAAGAATTATAAAAATCAATGATAGAAGCGACATGAAATACCACGGAGTGAGTAATCCCAACGGTACGATAAATACCGTTTGAAGTATCCATAACCACCATGGACCCGTAAAAAATGGCCCTTGCGCAAAAGGTCCGATCTGGGGAAGTTTAAAATTTTTGTAGGCAAAGTAGGCTACCTGAACAAAAAGTGAACTATCGGCATAGATATAAATACGAGTAAGGTAGTCGTAGAATCGAAAAAAAACCGCGATGAAAATAGTGACGAAGATAAAAATAGAGAAGCGTGTATTTTTTTTGAAATACGAGATCAACTTCAATCGTAACCGAGCCAATTTTTTGGAAGAAGTGGATACAAATTTCACTTTTAGATGTTCTCTATAAATATCATAAATATGCTATATTATTTCTCGTCAGTTGTGATTTATCATCCTGAACTATATCAAATGAGCTTTTTGAATACAATGAGTTTTACTAGCGCATGAAACAACAGCAGTGGATACATGTTCTCCTTTTTCTATTGATGATTATCCTGTTTTTTTTCCAACTCTATCGTCATCGGGAGCGCTATATAAAACCTTATGATTTTGATTATTATGCTGATCAGTATTTACACTCGCAGTATGTAGAAGGTGAAGGTTCGAAATACATCGTATCAGACTACGATCTTTATTCCTTTGCTGGTCATTATTATTTTACGGGCGGAGAAGTCTCACGAGTAAATTTCGAAAATCCCCCTCTGGGAAAATATTTACTTGGACTTTCAATATACCTTTTTAACAATCAGGTAGTCATTTATATTGCCTACGCTCTTTTATACCTGTGGATCACCTATAAATTTGGCATACTTTTGCTGAAACGTTTTGATATTGGCATACTTGCCCTGGTTCTTCTTGTGATTGATCCCTACTTTTTACATGCAATGAGTATGCCTCTGCTTGATTTGCCGATGGCAACATTTTTTTTGATTGGTTTGTACTTATTTACAACTGCACGCTCAATGAAGTGGTATGTGCTCTCCTCTGTTTTTTTTGGCATAAGTATTGCCACCAAATTTTTCCCCTTCTTTGCCGTGATTTTATTATGTCTAGTTCTCTACCAATGGAGATACCGGCGGCAACATTTTTGGACATTTATACTGACCTTGCCGATCATTTTTCTGGTCTATATTGCTTCATTTTTTGAATTCTTCATCAATCGACAGCAAGATCTTGTTGCTTTTTTCCAATACCAATGGTGGGTAATCCGCTGGCGAATGGGTAATCCAATTGTGGTAGGAAATATTTTAAATGGTATCTTCTTTGGAAGAGAGAAGATCTGGTGGACGGAAGGGGGTGGTTATGTTTTTTGGACTGAAGAGTGGTCTATCCTTATGCCAATCACGGTCATAACTGCTTTTGCCAGTATATTTATATTAGAAAAAAAACATTTATACAAGTTATTTTATGGTTATGTGGTGATATTTATGACTTATATCATCTTCCTTACAGAAGGAGGGTTGAAGTATTTGGCACCACTGTATCCTTTTTTTGCACTATTTACAGCAGCTACCCTCATAAAGGTAGGCGGAAAGTTAACTCGTTATAAAAGAAAATAGGTTCTGATTTCCCGTAAATCTCGCAACTGAGGACATTAAAGGAAAAGTGCGCTCTCTTTTTGAGAGCGTATTTTTTTTAGCACTTTTCCTTTCGTCCTCATGGGGTCGGAATGAGCGGAGCGAATTTGATGACCCCAATTTCAGCCTCATGAGGTTGGTCCCGATGTTGTACTTTGTACACAATATCGGGATAATAGCGCCATGTGGTATGTATATGTTCTCCTTTGTGAAGATAATAGTCTCTATACCGGAATTTCTCCTGATCCCCAAAAGCGATTTCTGGACCACAAAAACGGTAAAGGTGGCGCATACACCAGAAGCCATAAACCGTTGAAGATAATTTATCTGGAAAAGGCAGATTCTAGGTCAGCGGCCCTGAAGCGCGAACTCGAAATCAAAGGCTGGAGTAGAGAAGAGAAAATTCATTTACTTCAACTAAATCTTGATCCGCTTCCACCCGGCAAGAGAGACGATTAAATGATCGAGTAAATTCACCCCCAAAATATCACCCGCCTGTTTGACCCGCTTGGTAAAAAGCAAATCATTTCTGGAGGGTTCGAGATCGCCAGATGGGTGATTGTGGACCAAAATGATTGAAGCCACAGGCATATCTTTGATCACGCTAAAGATTTCTCGCGGTAAAAGATTTACCCGATTGAGCGAACCAACTGCTACCGTTTCCTTTTTCAGGAGTTCGCCCCGGGCATTTAGGTAAAAACACAGAAGCGATTCTTTGGTAGCGGAAATGATATCCTGTGCTAGGGTGTAGACATGTTCGGCTTTGGTGATTTTTAGTACTTTATTTTCCTTATCCAATCTTTTGTCCAGTTCCAAAACAGCCAAGACTTGTGCGGTTTTGGCTGGTCCGATCCCCAGCACTAGTAATGTTTCCTTAGTAATTGGTTGCTGTTTACGAAGTCGGGCAGCAATTTGGGAGGCAATTTTCCCGACATCTTGATTTCTCGTGCCCGTAACCAGGATGGTGGAGATGAGTTCTTCTGTGGTTAACGCAGCGGTGCCGGATTTGAGGAGTTTTTCCCGGGGCCTAAGAGACAGAGGTAATGATTTTATGCGTCTCATGAGGATAGTATACGCTATATGAGAAGGGTCTTGATGATTTCGACTATTTCACTAGGGTGAATGTAGAGGGAATTAAACAAAATATCCTTTTTGGTGACCGATGTCGCAAAAACGTTTGGTTCTGGAGTCAGAATCAGGAGGGGGATCTGAAACCATTGGCGCCGTCTGTGCTTGAGACGTAAAAATGTCTTAGTTTCGATCTCATCGTCTTCATAGAGAATGATGCTTGAATACTTATGCAGTGTCAGAAGGACCAGGGCTTCGCCGATGCTTTCGGCCATGGTGACTTCTAATTCTTCGTGGACAAAGAGTTCATGGTATAATTGCCGTAGAGTCCGATCAGAAATGATGATCAGGATCTTATCCCGTTTCATTATATAAAAATCTAACCACAGTAGAGTGGCCTTGTCAATAGGGAGTTTACGATGATAAAAATTGGCCGAAAAATAAAACAAGCCAGAAAGCTGAAACGTATTACCCAGGAGGATTTAGCTCAGACAATTGGCGTGAGTGATAAATCCATCTCGGCGTATGAATCCGAGCGAGTTGATCCGCCGCTATCCGTACTGGAAAGGATTGCCAAAAGTACTGACCAGCCGGTCGGCTATTTTTTAGATGAAAGCGAGGATTCTTCAATTTTGGCAAAGATACGATCTGTGGAAGCCCAACTCAAAGAGATAAAGCAGCTTCTGAAAAAATTAAAATGATTTGACAGCATTTGTACAAAGTTGTACAATCATGTATATATGAATACAATTAATGTGTCCCAAGCCAGACAAAACTTTGCATCACTTATAGATAAAGTGTTTGCAGGTCAAGAATATATCGTGATGAAAAACAACATTAAAGTAGCAAAAATAGTACCTTTTGAGAAAAAAGGGAAGAAAAAAAAGATCAGCTGGGCGGCATTTGGGATCTGGAAAGACAGGTGGCCCGAGAGTAAATCTTCTGTTGATATCGTAAATGAATGGAGAAGGAAAGAGGAACGCAGAAGTTATGATCGTTGATACAGATGTGTTAGTTCAGATATTGCGGGGGCGAAACGAAACAAAATCATTTCTCCAGAGTTTAAATGAAGACATCAAAGTAAGCCGGCTGACTGTCCTGGAGATAATAAAAGGCGTGCGATCTAAAACCGAATTACATAAAGTAAAAAAACAGCTTAATTCATTAGCTGGAGAAGTGGTTGAGATAGATGAAGAAATTTCTTTTTTAGCTAGTGAAATCTTTGAAAGATTTTACCACTCGTATGGAATAGGAATAATAGATTCTTTCATCGCCGCCACCGCCTTATTGACGGATGAAAGATTGGTTACATTGAACAGGAAGCATTTTCAATTCATAAACGGATTAACCTTAGTTGTGCCAAAGAGTTAAATTCCAGAGTGAATTAGTTGTCTTGACAAGCTGATTTGAATCAAATATGATACTTTTTATCATGTTAAATAATAACGTTTCAATTTTCCTTCCCATGACTCTTCCGATTCGAAGAGAGTAAATGCTGGGAGGAAAGCAGAGATAAAGGCAAAGTCAGGTAAAAAAAGCAGATCCTCCCAGAAAAGGGAGGATTTTTTGTTGGAGGGATATATGGTGGGATTAGAGATTTATGAGAGTCAAGCGCGACCTAATTGGCAGGTCGAATTACTCCTGGAACTCGCTAAACCTCATCGCATTAACGAGATACCTTACCGGAGCGAACTAGCTAGGTATTTAAGTTTGTTATTGGGAAATGACCGCGTAGTACAAATTTGCACCGAAATGCCAAATATTCCAGACTTTTTGCAAACTGATCCCCAAGAATTGGCAGATCGTCTCCGAGTGTTTGATGCAACTGCGATGGTTGACGCGCAACTAGAAACATTTAATTGGTGGAGGACAAATGGTGATTATGCGTTTCCACAAAGATTGTTACAAAAACAAAGAGCAATTGAGTGATCGAAGTTGACATGTCTGATATACTAGAACAAGTTAAATAAACCCAGTGATTCGGAAGGTTGGAACCGGGTCGCCCTCCTTCACTACAGCTTCGGAAGGGCATGGGGAGCAAAAGTATGCTACGGAAGTCTAACCGTTAAAATAAGACACCATGTGTCGCGAATCCTCCTTCGTACGAGACTACGGAGGACAAAGAGCGGAGCATGTAAGAATAAGGTTTCCTTACATCTCCCGCATTGTGCGGGATTTTTATTACCCTGAGCGCTTGTCTTGAATGTAATTGAAGGATAGTCGAAGGGTTGTAAGGCAACGAACCAAGGTGGCACGGTCGTAATTGTTAATTGATAATTGAGAGTTGATAATTAACAAGAGGGCCCTTGGAAATTTTCCCTTTAGTGGGAAAATTTCCAAGGGCTTTTTTTGTGGAGAAAATATGAAAAATAAAGCGATAGGCATTATTGGAGGTATGGGACCTGAAGCGTCAGAGGAATTTTATCGACTGCTTACTTATCATGCTCAGAAAAAATATGCAGCAGAAAAAAACGAGGATTTTCCTGAAATTTATCTAGCTTCAATACCTGTTCCTGATTTTATAAACAATGAAAAGAAAAAACTGACAGCACTTAACATGCTTATTCATCGAGTTAAGGAAATGAATAAGTTGCCAATTGGTTTTTTCTGCATGGCTTGTAATACAGGTCATCTATTATTGGGTGACTTGCAAAAGGTTACTGACAAACCGTTTGTATCTTTGCTTGTTGAGTTACCAAAGTACCTAAAAGGTAAGAAAATAAAAAAGGTTGGTATTTTGGCTACTCCCACAACTATTCGGTCAAAAATGTATGAAAAAACACTTAAGCAATATGGAATTGAGTTAATTACTCCAAATAGTGAGGATACTGAGAAGTTGGGAAAAATTATTCTCGATATAGTTGCTGGAAGAAATAAGGAGAAAAATTTGATCACAGTTAAACAGATTGCTCATAAATTACTGAAACAAGATGCTGAAGGAATCATTGAAGGATGTACGGAAATACCACTAATCTTTCCAAAACAACATATCATACCAATGTATAACACGTTGGAAATTTTAGCCTTGGCTGTATTAAAGAAATATTATGAGGTACAATGAGGAGGAATTATGAATATACAAGACAGAGTTGAACATACATTAAAAGCTGCCGGAGTTACATATCGGTTTATTCCATTGCCTGAAGATTTACCGATGACTATTACTGACCATACGGCATTCCATAAAGACACTTTAGAACATGCAATGGCAACGATCGTTTATAAAACAGAGAAGGGATTGATAGCTGTAACCAAACGTGGAGATACTCAAATAGATGAGAAGAAACTGAGAGAATTAGCAGGGGTTAAACAGCTTATTTTTGCAACTAAAGAAGAACTAGTTTTCTTAGGAACGGACGTAGGGTTAGTTCCTTACGTAGGACTTGATACCCCTTATTTTGTGGATAGTAAAGTATTAAATGTCGGGAAAGCATACGGGACACCTGGGATTAAAACATTAGGAATGGTCATGGATGCGAAAGATATGGTGAAAGTAAATGGTGGTAAGGTAGGAGATTTTACCTATTTTGAAAAATCAAGAGAGATGCTCAAATCTGGCAAACAGCGAATTTTGTCGGGTATCACTCCCAGTGGGGAAGGATCACTCCATATTGGCAATTATTTAGGAGCGGTCCGGCAGTTTGCGACGCTTTCCAAGACAAACGAATGTTTTTTGATGGTCGCAGATTTACATGCTCTGACGACGGTGCAAAATAAAAAACAGTTGGAACACAATGTAGAGACATTGGTTCTCAATGAACTCGCGCTTCTCATGGGTGATGTTGGAGCCGATTTGCCAAACATCACTTTCTTCCGTCAGTCAGACATACCGATGCATACTGAGCTTCAGTCGATCTTAAATAACGTGACTCCTTTGGGGTTGATCAAACGGGCTCACGCTTATAAAGATAAACTCGCCAATCCTTCGACTACCCTTCGACAAAGCTCAGGGCAGGCGCTCAAGACAGGAGATGCAATGGATGAGGAAATCAACGTAGGCTTATTTTCATATCCCATCCTTATGGCAGCAGACATTTTGATTTACAAACCAGATCTTGTACCGGTGGGCAAGGACCAAAAACAGCATGTGGAAATCACCCGTGATATTGCCGAACGCTTTAATAAAACGTTTAATAAAAAAGTTTTCAAACTGCCTGAACCGCATATTCCAGAGGAGGTGGCGGTGATTCTGGGGACTGACGGTAAGCGCAAAATGAGCAAATCGTTAGGAAATATTATTTCTATTTTTGAAAGTGAAGAAGTGATTCGCAAACAAGTCAATTCCACCTACACCGATCCGACGCGGATTCGGGCTACAGATCCGGGCCACATAGAGGGGAATATGGTGTTTACTTACTTAGATCATTTCGGCGATCCCAATTCGTCTTCGACTTCGTCGGAACTACGAGGGGCAAGTAAGGTTGAGCAATTAAAAAAACTATATCAAGAAGGAAAAGTGTCAGACGTGGAAGTTAAAGAATACTTATTTGAGTCACTCATGAAGACGTTTGCGCCGGCGCGAAAGCATTATCAAGAACTCAAAAATAGTCCGAGTAAGGTGAGGCAAATTTTAGAAACAGGAGCAGCGCGGGTCCGCAGTGAAGCAGTAAAAACGATGAATGAAGTGCGCGAGGCAGTTGGGTTGACGAACAGTTACTCGTTTTTTAGTTATTCTTCTAGTCATTCTGGTAAGCCGCAGGCGCATCCAGAATCCGGAACAAGAAAGGATTCCCGAATCGAGTTCGGGACAGGCTCTGGACAAGCCAAGATGACGGGGATCGGGAACAACGTCATCACCATTGACGATTTTGCCAGAGTCGAAATGCGAGTGGGGTTGGTCAAAGAGGCAATCGATGTCCCTAAAAGCGAAAAACTGATTAAACTCACGGTTGACTTTGGCGCCATGGGTTTACGGACCATTTTTACCGGTGTCAGACCGTTTGGATATACAGCTCTCGACTTTAATGATAAGAAGTTTTTGTTCGTTTTCAATCTTTTGCCCCGAAAAATGATGAACGAAGAATCTCAAGGAATGATCCTAGCGGTTGACTCGCCTCGCGGCGAAGCGGGCGGTGATGAATTGCCATTTGGCGTTCATGGAGCAAAAAAACCGGTGTTTGTGACCGCCGAAGGGTTGCCGGTGGGAGCAAAGGTGAGATAAATTTATATTAACTCATAGCCTCCTAGACTCAAATTTCTTCTATTAAGAATACTATTACTACCTGGTTGGTCGTAATATATTGCATATTGCTCTAATGTTTCATCAAATTTTGGATGATAGACTTCTGTTTTTATAATTAAAATGTCCGGTGCTGTTGTTTTATATATAGTAGTGGTTCTGGTACCTAGTCCACTTGAACCTAAGAATTTTTCAGGTTTAATACGAGTGGCAAAAGGCGCAGGTTGTAAAGTTTCAAATAATACGTCTTTAGTATCTATACTAAGAGGTTTGATAGGGTTTCCACTTCTATGCTTATAGAATTCTATTTCTGTTCCAGGCGGGAGTTCACCTCTTATGAGATTTCTAATATTAGTTAACTTGTCAAACAAATAATCATCAGCGGGGTACTGATCTTCCAATTCTACCAATGATTTCAGAACTCCTTCAACTGTTTCGCTCATAATATAGCTTGAAGTACGAAATGCGTTACTATTATTTATATTACCATAACCTATCAATTACCGCGAAGCTTGCCTTCGATTCCGATCAAGGAGCGGTAATGACATAAAATTTTTCCTCTTTCACTTTCACAAGCGAGTCTTCTGTGGTATACTTTTTGTCTGTTGGAGACTTCTATGGAACAAATGAATGGTAATGGCAAAAATGGCCGGAAAGTCAAAAAGGTGGAGTTTCGGCTCAACCTGAATTTGAAAAACATCTTCCTCATCTTATTTATCGGATTTCTGGCATTTTCCTTTTTGATGTCAGTGGTGCAATCGCCGCGGGTGTTGGAGGAGAAACCTTTGTCCACGATCCTAACCGAAGTCAAAGACGGCAAAGTATCCAAAATCGAAGTCGAAGAAGTCAAGCTAAAGGTTAGTTACAAAGATGGGGAAGAGGCGACTTCCCGCAAAGAGCCCCAAGACTCAATTTATAAAATTTTTGAGTCGGCCAAAATCGACCCGGCGCAAGTAGAAGTCAAAATCAAAGATACGTCCTTAGGTCAAGTTTGGGTATCACTTTTGTCCAATGTTTTGCCGCTCGTTTTAACTATCGTTTTCTTTTTGTTTCTCATCCGCCAAGCCAGAGGCGCTCAGGATAATATTTTCTCTTTCGGCCAGTCCCGGGCAAAACTGTTTAACAAAGACCATCCGCGGATCACCTTCGCTGATGTCGCCGGAGTCAATGAAGCCAAGCGGGAACTTGAGGAAGTCGTCGACTTTTTGAAACACCCGGGTAAATATCGGGCACTTGGAGCCCGGACTCCCAAAGGTGTAATTTTAGTTGGGCCTGCTGGGACAGGAAAATGTGTTACTGGTGATACGATGGTGTGGACAAACAAAGGACTTATGGAGATCCATGAAGTACCTCGTTACTACTACGTAGATCCCCAGTCACATAAGGTACATGGTGCAGGTCTTGCAAGTTTCAATGTTGACGATACTCTTTCGGAGGAGAGATTTGCCTCTCATTGGTATGACTTAGGGGAACAGAAAACTATCAAAATCCAGCTTGCACAAGGATTCTCTCTCGACGGTACACCAGAACATCCGGTCGTCGTAATGACAAGTGATGGAGTTTTGAAATTCCGAAAGCTGGAGGATATTTTGCCTGGCGATCAAGTTGCGATTCAGTTTGGGAGAAATAGTTTTGGAAATCTTGAGTTGGTTGATCAGGATACGGCCTATCTGATGGGAATTCTTACAGGGGATGGAAACTTAAGCCATTCCAGTAGGATCGGTTTGACTGGCATAGATGAGGAGATCATTAGTTTTTTTAAGTCTTACGTGACGAAACGATTCAAAAGTAGCGCTATCACTACCAACGGTCAATCGTATTTAGTTGCAAGCTGGGATTTTAAAAGATACTTATATCAGATGGGGATGTCTTATTTGCTCTCTTTTGACAAAATTATACCACCTACAATTCTTCAAGCTCCAAAATCGGTCCAAACCTCATTTCTTCAAGGGTTGTTTGATACTGACGCTGCAATCGGTAAAACCCGAGCAGAATTTGAATATACGACAGTAAGTAAAAAAATGGCACGACAGGTACACATGATGCTTCTAAATTTAGGCATAGTTGCAGCTCTAAATATAAAAGGCAAAAGAGAAAATGGATACCAGCGGAGCGTATATCGGATAACTATGACCGGATCTGCGTTGGTGGCTTTCGGTAAAACCGTAGGGTTTAGATTAAAGCGTAAACAAGAATTAGTTGAGAAATATCTGCTTAAGATGACTCGAGTTAATACAAATGTCGATGTCATTCCTGGTATTGCTCAATTGGTTGAAGAATCCTGGCGAGCGTTATCAGTAAAGAAGTTAAGTGGAGAGAAACTTTCTAAAACTATAGATAAAGTCCGCCGCCGGATGCGAGTTTCGCGACAAACACTCACCGAGTATGTTGAATACGCCAGTTCTCATAGCATGGAGATTCCACATCTTGAATATTTGCGGAGTTTACTTGAGGCAAAACTATTTTTTTCAAGAGTGGTAGGGGTAGAGGCGGGGTATGAACGTGTATATGACTTTACTGTTCCACAAACACATAGTTTCTTGGGTAACGGATTCATAAACCATAATACTCTTTTAGCCCGCGCTGTAGCCGGGGAAGCCAATGTGCCCTTTTTCTCTATCGCAGGTAGCGAATTTATGGAAATGCTCGTGGGCGTGGGAGCTTCACGCGCCAGAGATCTCTTCTTGACCGCCAAGAAAAACGCGCCGGCGATCATTTTCATCGATGAAATTGATGCTATCGGCCGGATGCGCAGTGTCGGAGTGATGGGCGGACATGATGAGCGGGAACAGACCCTAAACCAGATTTTAGTGGAAATGGATGGGTTTGCACCAAATGAGCAAGTGGTGGTGATTGCCGCCACCAACCGCGGAGACTTACTTGATCCGGCGTTACTTCGCCCGGGTAGGTTTGACCGAAGGGTGATTTTGGACATGCCGGATATTGAAGGGAGAAAAGCCATTCTGGGTATCCACATGAAAGGCAAACCGTTTGAAAAAGATGTCGATTGGGACAAGGTTGCCAAACGCACGGTCGGATTTAGCGGAGCAGATCTGGAAAATATGCTTAATGAGGCAGCTATAGGAGCAGCCAGAGCTGACAAACGGGCTATCTCCATGGCAGATTTGGAAGAAGCCGCCACCAAAGTGAAACTCGGTCCTGAGAAAAAACGACTGCAGTCTGATATGGATCGCAAAATGACTGCTTATCATGAAGCCGGACATGCGATCGTCACCTATGATTTGCCGTATATGGATCCGGTGCATCGGATCAGTATCGTTTCCCGTGGTATGGCACTCGGGTTTACGCTCATTCCTCCAGCCAAAGACCGCGTACATGAAACCAGAACCAGGCTCGTTAATCAGATTGCTTCGATGTTGGGCGGCCGGGCAGCCGAGGATCTGGTTTTTCATGAACTGACAACCGGCGCTTCAAGTGACATTGATAAAGCTACCAATATCGCCCGGCAAATGGTGGTGGAATTTGGGATGAGTGATATAGGTCCCATCAATTTCGGGCCGCAAATGGATGTGACCGAGTGGGGGAAATCCTATTATGAGACGCCGCAAATTTCTCCGGAAATGATGGCCAAAATTGATGGTGAAGTCAAGAAACTTATCGATGCCGGCTACAAAACCGCTTATGCAGTACTTAAAAGATTACGCAAAAGATTGGATGATGTAGCTGCCGAACTTGTCAAAAAAGAAACTTTGGAAGGCGATGAATTTGAAAAACTGATGGGCAGGACCCGCCCCGCTTACGTTTCCTCTCCGGCTAATTCCTAAGTTTCCTCATGGTACAATATATTCATGAATAAATTGGTTCTAATAGACGGGAATGCGATTTTGCACCGGGCGTTTCATGCTTTGCCGCCCTCACTTACCACCCCCGATGGGCAACCGACCAATGCGGTGTATGGATTTGTAGCCATTCTCTTGAGAGTTATTGAGGAGCTTAAACCGACACATCTGGCTGTGGCTTTTGACCGAGCGAAGCCAACATTTCGTAAGACTCTGTTTAAAGAATATCAGGCCCATCGGCCAAAAATGGAAGATGCCCTGGTATCGCAGGTGGATATCGTGCACCGGGTGGTTACTGCTATGAAAATGCCGATTTTTGAGCAAGATGGGTTTGAGGCAGATGACTTGCTTGGCAGTATTGCCAAGCAGGTAGGCAGTTCGCAGTCAGCAGTTCGCAGTAAGAAAATAGATGATACTGTGATTGTTACGGGTGATCGTGATTTGTTACAGTTGGTTAATCACCAAGTCAAATTATTTATGCCGGTTAAGGGTTTAACTGAATCCAAATTGTTTGGCGAAAAAGAAGCCCAAGAGCGGATGGGAGTCGTCCCAAAACTCATTCCGGATTTGAAAGCCTTGATGGGGGATGCATCAGACAATTATCCGGGCGTTGCCGGTATTGGGCCAAAGACAGCTGTAGCACTACTCAATCAATTTGGAAGTGTTGAAAAACTGTATCAACACTTGGATCAAGTAGTAAACCCAAGTGTCCGAGAAAAGTTGGAAAAAGACCGGGATAACGCTATGCTCTCGCACAAGTTAGCCACAGTTGTCACAGATGCGCCTATCAAATTTGTGCCGGAAAAAGCCCAGTTAGCTAAGGACTTATTGACCCAAGAAGTTATAGAATTGTTTGGGAACTTAGGATTTAAGACATTACTTAAACGGATGGGGAAAATGATGCAAAAAGAAGTCCCAGGAGAAACGAAACCTATTAAAAAGAAAGATGAAAGGCAGATGGAGCTGTTTTAAATAACTCACCCCTGCCTGCCGGCAGGCAGGCCAACCCTCTCTTAATTTAAGAGAGGGAATTCCTCCTCTTGAGACAAGAGGAGGTCAGGAGGAGTTATGAACGAGGAGGTGAATTTTATGAAATGTCCAAAATGTAAAGGAGAGATGGAGGAAGGTGTCATTTTTGATCGTGGTCATCTTAATGTTTTGTCAACTCAAAAGTTTGGAACAGGAATAAAAGGAATGTTATTTCGAAAAATAGAAAATGAAAAAAACATTCTTAGTTATAGATGTAAGAGTTGTGGATATTTGGAAAGTTATGCAAAGTAAAAATTCCCCCTCTTAAGACAAGAGGAGGTCAGGAGGAGTTATGAACGAGGAGGTGAATTTTATGAAGTGCGCAAAATGCGGTGGAGAAATGGAAGAAGGGTTTGTAAATGATAGTTCTGATCGGGTGTTGGATGTGTTTACAAAAAGAACTAAGTGGATACGAGGGGGAGGGGGACTTGGAAAGAAAAAATCGTGGTGGGATTTTAGTAATTTGGGAATCCAGGCTTCCGGTTCCGAAAATTTGCCGATTATTGCTTTTCGTTGTTGTGGTTGTGGTTATCTGGAAAGTTATGCGAAGTAGTTCATAACCCACCCTATCCTTCTCTTAATTTAAGAGAGGGAATGTTCCCCTCTTCGTAAGAGGGGTTATGGGAGTTAGGAAAGTGAGGTGATTTTTTATGAAGTGCCCAAAATGTAAAGGAGAAATGGAAGAGGGAGTTTTGGTAGGTTATGCTGACGGAATTCTTTCATGGGTAAACAAAGTTGTTCTGGCAAAGGAAAGAAAACAAACACATACATACAATTGTAAAAATTGTGGATATTTGGAAAGTTATGCGAAGTAGTTCATAACCCACCCTTATCCCTCCCTTAACTTAAGGGAGGGGGCATGATACTCCTCCCCTTAAATTAAGGGGAGGCGGGGTGGGGTTATTACTGGGATCAGGAAAATGCTATGAAATACTTGGTTAACGATCCGACTGTTAGATTACATTGTCGAGAGTTACGAAAAAATCAAACGGATCTTGAGCGATTACTGTGGATGCAACTGCGTAATAAACAACTCGAAGGAGTCAAGTTTTTCAGACAATATAGTATTGGAGCATATATTGTTGATTTTTATTCTCCACGATTAAGACTTGCGATTGAGGTTGACGGTGGACAGCATAACTAAACTATCAATAAACAGAAAGATATAGCCAGAACAAGATATTTACAAAACAATGGAGTAAAATTAATTAGATTTTGGAATAATGATGTATTACGTAATTTGGAGGGAGTATTGGAAACAATTTTATTGAATCTTCGTAACCCCTCCTAACCTCCCCTTAATCTAAGGGGAGGGAAAAATTGGGCACCCTTAATCTAAGGGGAGGAATTTTATGAAAATAGCTTTAGTTCATGATTACTTAAGAGAATATGGGGGAGCGGAGAGGGTGGTGGAAGTTTTACATGAGATGTATCCTGAGGCGCCGCTTTATACGGCGTTTGTGGATTGGCCCTCCTTCGCTAAAGCCCCGGAGGGTAAAGTCGAATTATTCAAGTCGATGGATATACGGACCAGTTGGGTGCAGCATAATTGGTTCGTCAAAAAATACCACTCGCCACTTAGATTTTTGACGCCTTTGATTTGGGAAAGTTTTGATTTGCGTGGTTTTGACGTGGTGATTTCTTCGTCGGGGTGGTATATGTGTCGAGGAGTGGTTACGAGGCCCGAGACTCTGCATGTTTCCTACATCCACCATCCACCCAGAAATTTATATGGTTATCCCACTGGATCTGTGGCACAGTCACCATTTGCAAAAGCTTATGGTGTAGTTATTAATCCGTTTTTACGGTCGTATGATTTTGCCACAGCTCAAAGGGTTGATGAGTTGGTAGCCAATTCGGAAACGACGCGGGAGCGAATCAAGAAATTCTATAGAAGGGAGAGTACTGTTATATATCCACCAGTGAAAATTGAAACTAACTCACCCCAACCCTCCCTTACGAAGGGAGGGATCATTCCCCCTCTTGGTAAGAGGGGGTTAGGGGGCGTTATTAATAAGAGTTATTACTTATCGGTGGGGAGACTCACGTATGCCAAGAGAGTTGATCTGGCGATTGCGGCGTGTAACGAACTTAAATTACCATTAAAGATTGTCGGAACCGGAAGAGAAGAAGGGAAATTGCGGGCAATTTCCGGTCCGACGATTGAATTTTTGGGATCGGTGTCAGATGAACAACTCGCTAAATTGTATAAAGGTGCCAAAGCCCTGATCTTTTGCGCTTTGGAAGAAGATTTCGGCATGGTGCCGGTTGAGGCAATGAGTTATGGTGTGGGGGTGATTGCGCTAAGGCAAGGGGGAGTGACGGAAACAATAATTGAAGGTAGAACAGGTTTATTTTTCAATAAACCTGAAGTAGAAGAAGTAGTAAAAGTAGTAAAGGAATTTGAGAGATTTCGATTTGATCCGGAAACTTGTATTAAACAAGCTCAAAAATTCTCGACACAAGTCTTTAAAAAGAAAATGCGGGATTTTGTAGAGGAAAAATATCACACCCGCCAAAAATAGTTCGCCAAAAACAGTTTCTTCTCAAGTTTAAGCTTCAGGCGTATAATAGCCACATGGATAAACCTATTTTGGAAGTTGAAAATTTGGCTAAGATTTTTGGTGACTTCAAAGCCGTCAATAATATTTCCTTCACAGTCCGTGAAGGGGAGATCGTGGGGCTGTTGGGTCCCAATGGGGCGGGGAAGACGACCACGATCCAGATGCTGTTGGGTATCATGACCCAAACGAGTGGAACCGTCTCATATTTTGGAAAAGAATTTACCCAACATCGAGAGGAAATTTTGTCAAAGATAAACTTTGCTTCAGCCTACTCACATTTGCAGAGTCGGATCACGGTGCGGCAAAATTTGACCATAATGGCAGGGTTATATGATATTCGTGATCCTAATAAGCGGATTGATGAACTCCTTGATTTATTGGAAGTTCGCGATTTGGTTGATAAATTATATTGGCATCTTTCGTCAGGACAGAAAACCCGAGTAGTTTTGGTAAAAGCTCTACTCAATAAACCCCGACTCATTTTGATGGATGAACCAACTGCCAGTTTGGATCCGGAAATCGCTCAAAAGGTGGTGGAACTTATTCGAACTCTCAGGCAGAAAGAAAATGTCGCCATACTTTACACGAGCCATAATATGGCCGAGGTGGAGGAATTGTGCGATCGGGTAATGATCATGGACAAGGGTAGAATTGTTGCAGAAGATACACCTTTAGAACTCACAAAAAAGATAGGCACGGCGCGTTTGATAGTGACCTTTGATGCAAAACAAGAAATTGTTGACAAATACCTGACTGAAAAAGATTATATTCACTCGTTCCCGCGGGACCATGTGGTGTCTATCGAGGTATTAGAACAAGATATTCCCAAAGTACTGTTTGGACTAGGGGAAAAGGGTATATGGATCACAGAAGTTGATATCAAAAAGCCAAATTTAGAAGATGTATTTTTGGCAATTGCCGGGGGAACTTATGAGCATAAAGCGGATTAAAACAGCGATTTTACATAGTTGGTATCACTTTCGTCATAGCATGGAGACTTGGGTGGATGTATTTTGGAACTCGGCACTGCAGATGTTGGTGTTTTCATTTATCGCGGCCGCTTTTGTTGGTACGACCAATGAATTGTATGGGGTATACATAGTTGTGGGGATGATTTTATGGAATATAGTCTGGTCGGCCGAGTATGCCATGACGATTGGTGTACTGTGGGAAATTTGGTCACATAGCTTTAGTACACTT
>LCEX01000010.1 GCA_000995415.1 Candidatus Gottesmanbacteria bacterium GW2011_GWC1_43_10 | reverse complement strand
GTTCGTCTGTTAAGATGCTGGGCATTAATACTATGAGACCATACTTAACAGACTAAAGTCAAATTACGAAGTTGCAAACTGGAGTAAGAGGGGTATATAGGCGTTGATAGTGACAATATTTGGTAGTTTGGCATGCAATTGTATAGCTGTGAGTTTTTCAGTCTCCGGGGTGTCTAAGAACTTTGAAAGTCGGTTTAGTGGATTTTCAGCACGGTAATAATTCAAAGTAAAAATAAAACGTTTATAGTCCCGGTTCGTAAAGAAAATAGGTTGACGCGCTACTCCACGGTTAAAAATGTGATAGTAATGATTTTTTACAAGAGGAAGAGTTCGAATTGGCATGTGTAATACAAATATACTGGCAAATTCCCGAGGTGTCAACCTAATTCACTCCGGGGGTGTCCTAACATCCTCAGAACTGGGTGGAATGCCTATAGAGAGTTGATCTATTGGGAGACTATTTGACAAAGAGTCCATATAGTAAAGTGTACATCAAATATTTTCCCTGGTCATTCTCCAATAAGTTTAAGAGTTGTTATTTGTTATTGAAAGCTAAAAACTTGAATTAACAACCAGAAGCTTAACGCTCCAAAACCAAGACATTCAATCACTAAAACAGTTTTTAAAGTTTTCCAGTCCCATGGTTTTTCATTTACTAAAACAGTTTTTACTAAGTATTTCTTATAAACCCAAACTATGGCAACCAAAGGAATACCAACCAGTACAAAACCAAGAATAAATAGAAGTAAATTAGTTAACACATTAATCATATTTACAGTGTAACACTTTTATAGTGTTACACACTATAAGTCTTAAAACCGAAATGCTAAAATTGACACATTAGTCGAGTTAATTTTGTCTCTAAACCAACAACCCATCGGGTTTACCAATGGGTTGTTAGATCTGATTATAGTCGTTTAGATTACTACACCGTCAAGGGTGCCTGTAATATCCCCATGATTTCCTCCGTAGTCAGCGGAAGCGTTTTTCCATTCGCCGAAACTTCCAGCACTGTAATGGAATATGAACGATGGCACATCATATGTCGCACCAGCACCAAAGACTGTGGTCACAAAACCCGCAGTAGTATCGCACCCTGTTTCACAAGTAGCCTCAGGGTCATACGTACCGCCGGTCACCACCATGGTGAAAGAACCATGCATCTTGCCGGTGATTCCTGCTCCGACTGTCCCACCTGGGTTGGTGTCACAACCACCGGGACTATTTCCTTCCAAAGTCACGAAGGTACCGTTTTTGAATTCTTGGGTGACATCGTAAGTACCATCAGGATTTGGTACGGTAGTCACTTGAAAGAAACGATCAAATGTATCCGTGGCCCAATCGTTTCCGCAAGTGCTTGAGTCCGGTGAAGTACTAGCTATCGGGCCGTAGTGGACGACTTTTCCCGCTGCAAAGGCAGGAATTGCCATAGCGCCCAACATAATCACACTAGCAGCTGATCCAATAAGAAACTTTTTCATGTATTTTCACCTCCTCCCATTTTGGCATAAAAAAACCGAGCCATCTTGCCGGTAGTAAAATGAAGGTCGCTGATCGAGAAAATAGACTTAAATTTCTTCACAAAGTACATACTAGAACTTTTTGCCCAAAAAACAACCCCCTCTATATATATGGTTCTAGCTCCAAGCGTATCATTTTTTCACCTCTAAAAAGCAAGGGTCTGTGTATACTTGACAATAGGCTTATAGTATTGTATACTGCCCTTTCTTACTTAATATGAATTCAACCACTCTTACCGCCTTTGCTTATTTCCACCGTCTTAAACGAGGTTCCTACGACCTTGGTATCCTCCAAAACCACGGTTTTAGCTTCACATGAGTTTTCCCTAGCCAACCGGTACCCAGAGCCTTGGGTGAATGAAGTATTTAAAGATAACATCCTTTTGACCCTAGCCTATCTAAAAAACGGCACTAGCATAAATAAACCTATAGACTGGAACCAAGTCAGAAAACCAGGGCGTTTCTACCTGACTCTAACTCCCAATGAAACCTTTGCCTTTCATGATTTGGTTTCAGAAAAATACCAAAAACAAAAACTGGTCACTACCAGCGCCCATTTTAATGCTACCGACGGTTTTCGTTCAGACGGGTTCCTGTTTGGTGATGGTGTTTGCCATTTGGCGAGTTTATTGGGTTGGGTAGCGCGTGATAGCGGACTCACCGTTGAAGCCCCAACCAATCACGACTTCCGTCCCATCCCTCAAGTGCCACGGGAGTTTGGCGTATCTATTTACAGTTTACCAACTGACTATACTACGAGTGCAATTCAAAATTTATATATAACTAACAACAAGGATCACGATGTTTCCTTTGTTTTTGATTACAGCGGCGAAGTACTCAAAATTGAAGCTGTTAAGTAAATCTTCTTTCACTCCCGGAATGATTTATATTTACATTCAAGGATTTTTTGAGGTATACTGTATTTATGCCTCGACGATTGACGCCTTTCGTTAGTAGAGAATACTACCATCTTTTCAGCCGTAGTAGTTTTCGACAGCCCATCCTAGTCAGGAGAAAAGATATTGTGACTTTTTCTAACATGCTACGCTACTACATCCAAGTTGCACCGCCAGCCAGGTACTCATTATACAAATTAAATCCTGAAAGACACCTACTTGACGAGCGAAAACTTATCACCGTCATAAGTTATTGTCATATGCCCACTCATTTTCATCTTTGCGTCAGACAAGAAGTTGATCGGGGAATACACCTTTTTATGCGCAAACTTTTAAACAGCTACTCTCATTACTACAAAATACGTTATGGTACTAGAGGTTCTTTGTTTGAATCGGTATTCAAAGCAGTACATGTGGAGACTGATGAACAACTGGTTCATTTGACCCGATATCATCACTTAAACCCGGTTACTGCCGGTATAGTCAAACATCCGGTCGATTACCCCTACTCTTCTTATCATACTTACATAAATGGTCCTTCTGATCTAGTAGACACCTCAGTTGTTTTGTCGCATTTTCGTTCGAGTAAAGAATATGAGCGGTTTGTTATCAACCAAAAAGATTATCAAAAGAAATTGGATAAAATCAAACATTTGCTACTTGCATAAATTCCTAAAATCCCGGATTGCAGGCATATTTCATTCCGGGAGTGAAATGATATAATGAGTTGCAAGTTTGAGTAACAGTAGTATACTTTTGATACATGCTAAATATCGTCATCAAATGGTTCATCAATGCCCTGGCTCTATTTATCGTCTCCCGCATCACTCCCGGTATCGAAATCAAAGATTTTAGCACTGCCCTACTGGCTGTCATCGTCATCGGTTTGGTAAATGTGT
The DNA here is from genome assembly GCA_000995415.1 of Candidatus Gottesmanbacteria bacterium GW2011_GWC1_43_10. Taxonomy (GTDB): domain Bacteria; phylum Patescibacteriota; class Microgenomatia; order UBA10105; family UBA10105; genus UBA10105. The sequence continues at coordinate 21,745 of LCEX01000010.1, read as the reverse complement.
TGGTGAAGCCGCTACTGCTTTTGTTGACCCTACCAGTCAACTTACTCACGTTGGGACTATTTACTTTCATTATCAACGCTTTGATGCTCATGCTGGCAGCGAGTTTGACCCCAGACTTTAAAGTGGTTGGGTTTGGCACTGCCTTGATCGGCTCAATCCTACTCACCATCATTTCCACGATTCTTTCATCACTAGTGAGTTAATTTATCCGGTGACGTTGGTCAGATGGTTGATCCGAAGCAATTTGCCTTGTTGATTTAGTTCGATCGCTACCACATCAATCTGCATTTGCGCCGGAGTCGTGGGATGAAGCATCTTGAAATATTCGGCCGTGCGCACCAAAGATCTGATTTTCCAGGGAGTGACAGCTTCTTCAGGAGTACCAAATGGCGTCCCCCACCGGGTTTTGACTTCCACAAAAATGAGGATGTTTTGGAATTTAGCGATTAAATCAATTTCTCCCCAGCGACAATGAAAATTTCGTAGCAGAATTTGATAGCCTTTCCGTTTGAGGAAATCAGCAGCAAGTGTTTCACCTAATTTACCCTTGGGGAGGTTGTTGGCTGGCATGCACGGTGGGGCTGGATTTGGCTTCCACAGTCTCTTTGACTACTTCTCCGACTTGTTTCACTTCTTTGGCAGCAACATGCCGCAAATAATAAAGTTTTGCCCGTTTGGTTTTACCAGTTTTATTGATCGTCACTTTTTTGATCCAGGGACTTACGACCGGGAAAATCCTTTCCACACCGATATTACCTATCCCCATGTGACGGACTGTGAATGACTGGTTGGCGCCCGCGCCTTTGATCGCGATCACGATGCCGGTAAAGCCTTGAGTACGCTCTTTTTGTTCCTCATGCTTTTCTTTTTTGGTTTTGCCGGCAACTGTCTCTTTTTCAATGATTTTATAGTGGATAGTGACAGTGTCTCCGACATGGACTTGGATGCCGCAAACAGTCGCAATAAGTGCCATATAAGAAGCTATTCTAACAGGAACTAACCCAAAAAACAACGATTTACCCGAAGACCCTGTTTCCAATCGTCGTCATTCCTAATACAGGAGAAGCGCCGCTCCTTCCTCTTTCATCAACCAAAGCTCCAATTATGTATCTTGATAGATCACGTTCCGAAGGAAAACTTCTGCGTTGAGATGAAAATCTACCGGCTTTTGGAAAAAGTGTGAGAGCCAACCTTGGCCCGTTGAATGAGGCACGGAGATCAAATGAACGCTCTATTGAGTGGGGGAGGCCCGCACCATTTAGTTGTTGTCTGTAGGCTTCTTCGATCGGTGTCAGGGTAAACTTTTGTACTGGTTCGTTGTATCGAAAACGCCACTGGGCTCTAAAACTCAAGCCAACTCCATCACGAACTAACTTATCAATAAGAGGAAACAAATTCACCTTTAAAGGTTTTTTTACGTCTCTTAAAATTGGAAAACCACTATCATTAATTGACAAGCGGTCTACTCTTGGTTCAAAAGGCATATCTTGCCAAAGATGATGGTCATCTTTTTGGCATACCCGCCAACTTGCCCATATGCGACGGAACGCATCAAAAAGGTCTGGACTGGCTCCTTCAGAACAAAGTCCTTCCAATGTTTGGACACGATTGTCTTTTTCACATAATCCTAAAAATTTCTCCCATGCTTCTTTTCGTTCTTGCTCCCGAGCTCCAGCCAGGACCATCTGTCTCTGATATTCTGCGTTCTGAGCTGCAATTCCGGCTTCGTAAGCTTCTTTTCGCGGACCGGAAACTTGCTGAAGTGAATCATTAAAATTCATAAACTTGAGCTAGGACAAGCTATTTGACCGGAATCTTAAGCAATTTTAAAGTCATTGTCAAATTTCCTTGACGTTGTGCGCTTTGCTTTCACGAAATCCGGCAGCCGAGATTTCCATAAACCTGGCGTTTCGCCAAAGCTCCCGGATTGAGCGCGCATTGGCATAACTCATCCCTGATTTTAGAGCTCCGACCAACTGCTGGATCACATCTTTGGCTTCCCCTTTGTAAGGCACAAAAGTCTCGACTCCTTCAGGAACCACCTTTTCCAGTTCGTCATCCAAATCCGCCTCCGCTAGTTCTTTACGCATTTGGCCCGCGACCCCGGCGATTTTCCTAGCTGCTACTGCTGAAAAAGAAGCCGCACCCCGATGCACTTTTACTTTTTGGCCGTTGTGGATGATGACGGCCCCCGGACTCTCATCCGTACCGGCAAGCCAACCGGTGAGCATCACTGTCGAAGCTCCGGCAGCCAAAGCCTTAGTCATATCTCCGGGATAGTTAGTCCCGCCATCAGCAATCACTGGGACTCCCGCCTTTTGCGCGACTTTAGCACACTCCATGATAGCTGTAAGCTGCGGAACGCCGGCTCCGGCTACCATCCGCGTGATACAAATCCCGCCCGGACCAATCCCTACTTTGAGCCCATCACACCCCAAACGAATCAAATCCCGCGCGCCCTCACTGGTCGCGATATTTCCTCCGATGAGTCCCACTTTGGGAAATTTGCGGCGGATAGTTTTGACTGCGGTCATCCCGTGGATCGAATGCACATGCGCAATGTCCACGACCAAAATATCTACTCCGACTTTCACGAGTTCTGCTGCCCGCTCCATATAATCACCCACGACTCCAACTGCTGCGCCCACACACAATCTGCCTTTTTCATCCTGTGTGGCCTGGGGGAAACGTTCCTCATTGACGACAGTCCTGGCGGTGATGAGTCCCAATAATGTGCCGCCGTTTTTGACCAAAGGCAATTTTTCAATTTTGTATTTTTTAAAAATGGCCCGCGCCTCGTCCAAAGTCACTGAAGGCCTAGCCATGATCAGTTTTTCGCGCGGAGTCATGAGTTCAGTGACCTTTTTGGTTTCGTCTCTTTCAAACAAAATATCGCGGTCACTCACTAAACCCAAAACATGTTGTTTTTCATCAACCACGATGAAGCTTGAGACACTGCGCTCACGCATCGCAAATCGAGCTTCACCCAAAGTGCTATTTGGCAAAAGCGCGAGTGGATTGCCCATGATAAAACCTTCACTACGTTTGGTTTTATCTACCTCATAAATCTGCCGCTCGATAGTCATAAACCGGTGGATGATCCCGATTCCGCCCATTTTAGCCATCGCGATCGCCATCTCCGACTCGGTTACGGTATCGACATTGGAAGAAATGTAAGGGATAGCCAGTTTTATTTTTCGCGTCAGATTTGTACTCGTATTTACGCTACTTCGCGACCTGATCTGTGACTTTTGCGGAACCAGAAGTACATCATCGTAAGTCAAACCCTTACCAACTATTTTCATAAATGTAACTCCCCTCACCCCCTCTTAAGATAAGAGGGGGAAGGGGGCGTTATGATTCAATTTTTTATTAATAACGCTTCCCGTTCGGGACCGATTGAGATGTAATTAACAGGAACGCCTATTTCATCCTCTATGAATCTAACATAATTTTTTGCCTCTTTTGGTAAATCTATATATTTTTTGATTCCAGTCAAGGGCACGCGCCAACCTTTAAGCGTTTTATAAACCGGTTTACAATTCAAAAATTCGTGAGAGATGGCCGGGTATTCATTTAAAGTTTTGGTTCCATTTTTATAAGCTACAGCAACCGGAATTTCTTTAAAGACGGACAGCACATCAAGCTTGGTTAAAGCCAAGCTTGAAAAACGGTTCAGCCGCTGGGCAAAGCGGATAACTGGTAGGTCGAGCCACCCGCAGCGCCGGATTCTACCTGATGTGGCTGCAATTTCGTAACCAATCTTTTGTAAAATCTCGCCGTTTTTGTTGGCTTGTTCTGTCGGAAATGGCCCACCGCCTACGCGAGTAGTATAGGCTTTGACTACGCCAATAACATTCAATGGAAATTCCCAAGTCCCCAGTGAAGTAAACAGTGATGAAGCAATAGTATTATTGGCAACCGTATACGGATAAGTCCCAAATTGCCCATCGAGCATGACAGCCATCGCTCCCTCAAACAACATCTTCTTTTTACCCAAACTACTATTTATATATGTGGATACATCACCGATAAAAGGCTTTAGCAGTTTGGAAAAGAATATTAACCGCTCATATATTTTTTCTGCGGTAAGATGAACTTTCGTTCCATACACTTTTTCTAATATCGCTTTTTTTAGTGGGAAGAGCGTGGCTATTTTTTCTTTTAAAATTTTGGGGTAAAGCAAATCCTCACAGCGGATGCCTGACCGATTGTTGCGGTCTTCAAAACAGTAACCAATACCCACTTTCACACTGCCGGTTGCCTTTTTGCCTTTCCAGGCTTCATTGGCTCCGTCCAGCAATTTGTGATAAGGCATGACCAAATTCACGCGGTAATCAATAAGTAAATCCAGCTTAACTTTGTGCTCACGGCAAAATTCAAGTTCCGTAAGTAAGACTTCCGGATCAAATACCGCGCCTTGGGCAATAATCAGTTTTTTCTTTTGGAAAACTCCTGAGGGAAGGGTATGAAGTTTGACTCGTTCACCTTGATAAATGATCGTGTGCCCGGCATTATTGCCGCCATTAAATCTGCCCACCATATCAAAATCACCTGCCATTGCATCGACCAATTTACCCTTGCCTTCATCTCCCCACTGGGCCCCGATAATTACAGTGGGTTTGAGAAAATTTGCCATAAAAAAAGCCCCCGCTTGGGGGCTACTCCCTTTATTAGTGTATAGATAAATTTATAGTGTTTGTCAAGAGCAGACTTCAGTTTTACCAATCGTCATCCTGAACTTGTTTCAGGATCAAGTTATTGTAGAATAAAGATCTTTAAATTGTGGATTCTTCGAAGTAATTAAATTAAGTTTCCATTCTCGTTTCCAATTTTTAATTTGTTTTTCCCTCGAAATTGCATCCTGAATTGTTGAAAATTGTTCGTAGTAAAGTAGCTTATGAAGCTTATATTTTTTAGTAAATCCTTGTACCGTGTCATGTTTGTGTTGATAAACTCTCTGAACAAGGTTTGCAGCGACACCGATATACAATGTTGGTCTAGCATTCCCCATGATATACATGCAACCACCCTTTGTCATAGTGGATGCAGAAACAAGTTCAGCATGACGAATGTTATCTATTTAGACACGCCTCAATATAGGCCACAAATAGCGGATGGGGATGAAGGGGGCGACTTTTGTATTCGGGATGAAATTGGGTACCTAAGAAAAACGGATGCAAAGATTTGGGCAATTCCACTATTTCTACTAAATTTTCGACCACTGACCGACCGGCAATCACTAGTCCCTGGTTTTCCATTTGTTTAGCATATTCATCATTAAACTCATAGCGGTGCCGGTGCCGTTCGGCTACAATGTGATCTCGGATAAAACTTTGGTTTCTGGTATAGGCTGTATCAGCCATAGTCCCGGTTTTGACTTGGCACTCCCAACTCCCCAAACGCATCGTCCCACCGTATGCCCGTCTTTTCATCATCTCTGCTTGCGAAGGAATCAGATGTATCACCGGATCCGGCGAATCCGAATCAACTTCGGATGAATTGGCGCGATTAAGTCCCAAAACATGCCGGGCAAATTCAACTACCGCTAGCTGCATCCCGTAACAAAGGCCAAGGTAGGGGATCTTTTGCTCACGCGCATATTTGATGGCTGTAATCATCCCCTCCACTCCTCGTGGTCCCCAACCAATCGGCACAATCACCCCAGCGACTCCGGCAAGTAGTTTTTCCAGTGGTTCCCCATTTTCGATTTTTTGCGAATTGATCCACCTGGTCTTGACTTTTGCGCCTTTGGCCCAACCCGCATGATCAAGCGCATCCAAAAGAGCTGCGTACGAATCCCGCAGTTCATAATCACCTGTCGCAAAGTATTTACCCACTATGGCAATTTCGATCTTTTTATGTTGACTATTGGCCACTTGTACCATCAAATTGCGCCATTTATCTAGTTTCGCTTCTTTATCCGGTAAACCCAATTGCACCAATATTTTTTGGGCAAAAAACTGGTCTTCAAAAGTCAACGGCACGCCGTATGGCGTAGGCTCATCCGGATTGTTGATCACATGATCCCCATCGACATTGCAAAACATGGCCAGTCTTTCCCGTCGGCGTTTATCAATCGGTTTTTCGCCGCGACAAACTATAAAATCCGGTTGGATACCCATGGATTGCAAAAATTTCACCGAGAGTTGCGTCGGTTTAGTTTTGGGTTCTCCGAGATGTGAAGGCGTCGGTAAATAACTCACGTGAACATGCACAACATCGGCCTTTTTGACGATTTTGAGTACCCGTGAAGCCTCATAATAAAGGATGTTTTGATATTCGCCAGCAGTTCCACCGAGCTCTACTACCACAATGTCGGCAGCTTCTTTTTTGGCCGCTTCATCAATCCGACGAATGATTTCATCAGTCACGTGTGGAATGGCTTCGACATCTTCGCCGTTATACTCGAAATTTCGTTCCCGACGGATCACTTCCTGATAAATTTGACCCATGGTGATGAAGTTGTGGCGCACGACGTCTTTTCCTAAAAACTTCTCGTAAGTCCCCATGTCCATATCCGCTTCAGTCCCGTCGTTACATAAATACGGATCACCATGTTCGATCGGATTAATGAGCCCAGCGTCTATGTTGAGATAGTTTTCGCACTTGACAGGAGTGACTTTGTATCCCCGAGATTGAAGGAGGAGGGCTATTGAAGCGGCGGTGACGCCCTTCCCCAAACCGGAAAGGACGCCTCCGGACACAAAAATATAAGCAGGCTTTTTCTGCGGCATGGTTTAAAATACCAAATTTCACCTCTGTGAGTCAATAGGAAACTTAAATTACCGTAAATCTAATGTACTGCCTGAAAATACAATATTTTTTGGCACGATCTTTACTTGTCGTTCGCCTTTTTCCACATATCCTGCGTCAAGGGCGGCAAATCCCAACCGCTTAATTATTCCTAAAGCTTTTTTGACTTCACTTGCGGTCAGGTAAAGTGCATAATCATTGCCCATATTATATGTCTGGTACATTTCATAGTCAGATAAGTTAGCCTGTTTTTGGATAAAAGCAAATACTGGTTGGGGCTCCCAGATTTTTTCTATGACGTAAGTAAATTCGGGCCGCGGCCGCATCAGCTTCCGAAGACCATGACCGGTGATATTTGAAATATAGTGGATATCGATATCGGCTTTTTGCAAAGCTGCAATAAGTTTGGCGTAAACATGAGTCTTCGTTAAAAGTGCTTCACCATACATTTTCCCATTTGGTAGTTTGGTTTTAAAGCCTTGAGGCAGTTTTTTGGCAATCGCCCGAGTCAATGAAATTCCGTTGGCATTTACGCCGTTACTTTTTAAAAGCACGATCCGATCACCTGATTTTAGTTTTGTGTCAGTAATTAAATGTTGTTTATTTTTAATAATGCCAATTGCTGATCCACCAAGATCTATAGTCCCGGGAGTCACGATTCCTTTGAGCGTCGGCGTTTCTCCGCCTCCCCAAGAAACTCCGGCGATATCACAAGCATTTTTCCAGCCATTAATAAAATCAATCATTCGAGTTTTATTTTCTAACCAACTATTATCTTCAATCGCCCAATATGCATGAAGAACTAAAGGTGTAGCCCCAACTGAAACTAGGTCGTTAATAATTGTCGCCACTGTATCATGCGCAATCACGTCATAATAGGTTTTACCGGAAAACTCACCCATCCCATCGGCCACTAAATTTTTGGTGCCTAATCCTTCAATCACTGACGCCATTAATACTGGTTTTTTATCCTGAGCCAAGTCGAACGACCAAACGTAAGCTGATTCTCCCCGACTATCAGTAATTTCCGAAAACCCATGAGATTTTAAATTTTTTCCGGTACTTGCAGCGGCAGTTTGCGCAAGTTTTTTGATCGGATCTTTGGTGTCATAATTATCTCCCACGTCAGCATAACGAATTGTCTGGTTCTGCACACCCGACGAGTAGGTTAGCTTGACACCTCCGGAATTTAGAGCGTCTTGGATATTTTTTTGAATTGGATATGGATAAGTTTTAAATTTCCTGCCGGTGATCTTTTCGTAAACTCCAATATATCGCTGTGCAGTTTGTACCACTAACTCCTTCGACATGGGTGGCGGCGGACCATCTCCTAAATAACCTTTTTGGTTGTACCACAGACGCAAAAATTCTTTATCAAAATTTTCCGGTTCCGCGCCTTTGGCAAACCTCTGGGCATAAGTTTTGACGATCCAAAACCGCGATGAATCAGGGGTATGAATTTCATCAATTAAGGTTAATTTTCCTTTATAAAGTCCAAATTCGTATTTGGTATCAACAAGTATTAATCCGCGTTTTTTACATAATTTGCTTCCATAATCAAATAGAGTGAGTGCTGCTTTTTCCATTTGTTTGTATAATTTTTCTGGAACAATTTTTCGGGCAATGATTTGTTCACGAGTCAAACGCTCGTCATGACCACTCTTCCCGCCTCCATGACTGGTCGGAGTAATAACTGGAATAGTTAACTTTTGATTTTTCTTAAGTCCTTCGGGAAATTTGATGCCATAAATCAATCTGTCACCGTGTTCATATGAATACCAAATGCTGGTTTTGGTCACTCCCGAAATGTAACCCCGAACTACCATTTCGACTGGAATCGGCTGACAATCTTTGGCAATCAAAACATTTGGGTGGGGAACAGAAATCAAATGATTGGGAACGATGTGTTTTGTTTTGGCAAACCAAAATGCTGATAATAAGTTGAGTACCGATCCTTTAAAAGGAATGTGGCCTAAAATGACGTCAAAGGCCGACTGCCGGTCAGTGGTAATTAAGATTCGTTTGTCAACAAATTTATAAAAATCCCGAACTTTCCCCTGATACTTTTGTCCGAGTTGGGCAATATCAATGGTTTTTAAAACCTGGGGTAGAGCTTTTAAAATTGTTTGCTCTTGAATCATTTTTCTTTCAAATATTTTTCGAATCCATGTCTTTCCAGCTTTTTGGCTTTTCCCTCAACTTCAATTTTCATTTTCAGTTTTAACAGTGTCAATCTTTGAGCAACTTTAGTATCAAATGCACCAATAATTTCCGCTGCCAAAATCCCGGCGTTTTTGGCGCCATTAATCGTGACCGTAGCCACCGGCACACCTGATGGCATTTGCACGATTGAATACAAAGAATCAAGCCCGCTCATGGTTTTGGTTTGGATTGGAACTCCAATAACAGGAAGTGTAGTAAGCGCCGCTGTCATTCCCGGCAAATGGGCGGCACCTCCGGCTCCGGCAATGATCACTTTTAGGCCGCGTTGGGCTGCAGTCTTGGCATACTCAAACATCCGCTCGGGTGTCCGATGTGCGGAAACCACTGTCAATTCAAAAGGGATACTGAGATCTTCAAGGACTTTGGCCGCCTCCTGCATTACAACCAGATCAGAATCTGATCCCATGATAATCCCAACCTGAGCATTATTTTTCATATTTTTTGGACTTACTTTTGTCATTGCGAACCAGTCTGTAGACTGGTGTGGCAATCTCGTATTAAAAGAGATTGCTTCGTCGTTCCTCCTCGCAATGACAAGCTAAATTAAATGCTTATTAACTTTCTTGCTAACTTCGCTTTTTTATACGCCTTTTCCAAAGATTTATCAACAGCTGTGATATGCCCCATTTTGCGTTCCATCTTTGTGTCTTTTTTTCCATAGATATGAACGTATGTTTGTGGTAATCCTAATGCCTTTTCAATTCCGCTCACTTCTGCACTTCCTGCTCTCTCTCCTAAAATATTTATCATCACTGCCGCACCCACCAGCATATCAGTTTTTCCAAGAGGCAATCCAGAAATAGCCCTAATGTGTTGTGCAAATTGATTTGTAACACACGCTTCAATTGTATAATGGCCACTATTGTGCACCCGCGGCGCGATTTCATTCACCAATACTTTTCTACTTTTAGTAAGAAACATTTCAATGCCAAACACTCCCGCGCCTTTTAAATGTTGCATCACATTTTTAGCTAAGTTTCTGGCCTTTAGTGAAATTTGTGAATTAATAGCGGCGGGAGCTTTGACAACATGTAAAATATTATTCTTGTGAATCGTTTCCACTACCTGATAAGTGGCGATTTCGCCTTTGGTATTTCGCGCAACCATCACCGCTAGTTCTTTGATAAACGGAATATATTTTTCAACGTATAAGCCTTTGCCTTGTAAAGAATTCATCTGTTTTTCAATATCGCTCGCTTTTTTTATCAAAGCATTTCCTCGTCCGTCATAAGCAAATAAACGAGTTTTAAGAAGTATGGGATACCCGAATTTTTTTGTGGCTTTGAGAATATCTTCTTTGTTTTCTACTGCCATAAAATCCGCAACCGGAATTTTGGCTTTTTGGAAAAATTCTTTTTGCAAATATTTATCGTTAATCAGTTTGAAGGTTTTAATTGAAGGGTGAATGATAGATCCAGTTTTAACAAGTCCATCAAAAATATCTGAATTTTCCAGTTCTATTTCGTAGGTAATGACGTCTGACTTGGTCGCGAGTTCTTGAAGAGCTTTTTGATCAGAATAATTTGCGACAATTTGTTCATCTGCAACTTGTCCGGCTGGACTTCGGGGAGTAGGATCAAGAACGATCAGGCGAAATCCCATTTTGTGGGCTTCAAAGGCCATCATTCTCCCGAGTTGTCCACCACCAACTATCCCAATCCGATTTTTCATAACTCACCCTAACCTCCTCTTATGAAGAGGAGGAATTTCTAAGAGCCTGTTTGGAAACTCCCAACAGTGTCATTCCGAGCGAGTGGAACGAGTCGAGGAATCTCTTTTAAAAACCAGAATGGAGATTTCTCCACTTCGCTCACTTCGTTCGCTGCGGTCGAAATGACAAAAAACCAGTTTCCAAACAGGCTCTAAGCATTTTTTTAATCTTCCCTACCAATTCCAAAGCTCGTTGTGGCGCATCGCCGATATGATTTGAAACATCAAGGAGTCCCTCAATTTGCGATTTGGTCAAATACTTGTGCAATTCGTGATTTTCCATAAGCATTTGGGGTAAAGGATTTTTCTCTCCTTGCCCGATATCTGACCAAGCCTCCAAAGACAATTCGCGCAGCAGCTCATGTAACTTTTGCCTGTCTCCTCCATTTTTTACCGCTTCAACCAATATTACTTCTGTCGCAGCAAAGGGCCCGTATTGATTCAGATTGAAAGCCACGCGTTCTTTGTTGACCACGAGTCCGGAAATGACTTTTTGAGTAATTAATAAAATTTCGTCAACTGCAATGAAACTTTCCGCCATAATGATGCGTTTATTGGCGCTGTCATCGAGCGTTCGCTCGAGATACGATAGCGTTGCATTTTCCAAAGCCACCGGCGGCAAGGCTCCCACAAATCTGGCCAAAGAACAGATTTTTTCGCTATTTACCGGATTTTTCTTAAATGGCATAGCCGATGATCCAACTTGTTTTTTACCAAATGGCTCACTCCATTCACCCAGCGGGGGAGACTGAAGTATTCGCAAATCTCCGGCAAACTTGGCACAAGACGAAGCAATACTCGCAAGCAAAGTCAGAACTAAATAATCATATTTACGGGAGTAAACCTGGGTGGTGACAAGATCGCTTTCCAAACCCAAACTTTTCATCACCATTTTGTCCAACATGTCCGCAGTTAATTTATTACCCTTGAGTAACGCCGTGTAACTTGCTCTCGTTCCCACCGCTCCTTTAAACCCTTTGGCTTTAACTAACACCTTAATTGATTGAAGCAGCGAAATGTCAGTGAGTAAATCTTGGGCATAAAAAGCCAGTCTGTAACCAACTGTTGTTGGCTCGGCCGGTTGAATATGGGTGAACCCGATACAAGGAAGACGGGCATATTTTTCTATTTGTTCTAAAAAAATAGCCAACAGTTTTTTTAAATTTTGTTCAACCAAAATCAGAGCTTCTTTGGTACGAATCATGTCAGCGTTATCTACCACATCCATGCTGGTAGCACCCAAATGGATTTTGCCGCCTCCCACTTTGGCTTTTTCGGCAAACTCTTTAATTGCCGCCATCACGTCGTGCCGAGTTTCCATTTCAATTTCTAAAATTCTCGGGATATCCAAATCGTTTTCATTGGCTACCAAATCAACCAGTTCCTCTTTTGAAACCAGTCCGGCTTCGTATTGGATTTTGGCCAAATTCACCCAAATTTTTCGCCACAATCTATATTTATTTTCTTCACTGAAAATCCGGCGCATTTCATTACTTCCATAGCGCCAAGATAAAGGGGACACATAATTTGAAAGGTCTGGAAATTCCATATTGGAAATAACTCCTCCTAATCTCCTCTTAAAAAGAGGAGGAAATCATTCCTCTCTTCGTAAGAGAGGGTCAGGGTGAGTTAGTCTACGTTAGAATACTATCTAACTTAGATAACTTCAACGCCTGTTTTATTTCCATGGCAACTCGCTTCCCTACTGATAATGGTTGTCCGTATAAATAACTTGCATACGGCGTGGCACTGATTCCTGGCGATCCCGGCATCCTGGGTGAGACATCAATCACAATAATATCTTTTTTCGGTGGACCAGAAGTAATTATAGTCTGAAGTGCAAATGGACCAATGATTCCGGGCGGATATAATTTTTGTGATGCGGTCACAAATTTTTCTCCCATTTCAAAAGCTTTTTCGAGTAGTGATTCCAACACTGTCACTGATTGATGTCCTGCTTCTTCATAAGTGATTGGTTGACTTTGGAGAATTTCATTTTGGTACATTGCCGGCAAACGCAGTATACCATCAAGATTAGTTTGTCTCCTGGTATCAGTTCCCAAAAGTTCTAATCCTCTAAAAATAGGCGAATAGAAAAAATTAAAATTCACTTGCGCTCCGACCACAAATTCTTCGATTACTGCTTTATTTAATGCGTTTTTGGTGATTTTTCCTCGGACTTTTAGTTCCTGACTTTTTTTAATAAATTCTTTGAAAGAATTTGCTAGGAAAAACGCGCGTTCGAATTTTCGCATTTTTTCTGAAACCTTAACCAAACACAATCTATCAATACTTGCCGGATCTGAAAAATGTTTGGGGTATCTGATTTTGGCTGTGTCTAACAAATCGTATTGGTTGGGTCGAGTACCACGCTCTTCAATTTTTAATAAAAACCTGTTACCAAAAATGGGGATTTGAAATCTTTTTTCAATGGCAGAATAATCAAAATTAAGATATGCTTCAAAAGAACGGTTAGGAATAAAAATACAATTTTTTTTCCGGAGAAGTTCTTGAATTTTGGGTAAGAGTATTTCATTAAATTTATCAAGAACAAGGCACTCATCTACACAACCCATTTCTATTTTGTCATTTTTACGAATCTTATTGTCATTCCCGCGCTCCGCCAGCTGGCGGAGGGAATCTATTTTTTTATGAGATGACAGATCCTCGCGACCTAAGTCGGGGATGACATATGTTTTGTGTTGAATTTTATAATAAATAGAGTACGTTTTTTCTCTTCCTTTTTCGGCAATAACCAGCGTTTGAAATCCCAGATCTTTTGCTCCACGACAAACATCAAGAGCAGAGTGACTACCAAGAACGGCAATCGTGGGTTGACTTATCATTTCATATCATAACCCCTCCTTCCTCCCCTTTCGAAAAGGGGAGGAATCCCCTCTCTTTTCGAAAGAGAGGGTCAGGGTGAGTTATTTCATTTCCTAATTGTCTGGTTTCTCTCCGGTCCGACTGAAATTAACTTTACCGGCACTCCGGTTTCTTTTTCAATAAATGCGATATAATTTTTGGCTGCTTTTGGTAAATCTGCCCACTTTTTGACACCACTTATTTTTTGACTCCATCCGGGAAGTGACTTATAAACAGGTTTTATTTGCGCTAGTGTAATCGCGTCGCAGTCAACGTAATTAATCTTTTTACTCCGAAGTTTATAACTTGTACACACTTTTAAAGTTTTGAATCCGTCCAATACATCCATTTTGGTTAAAGCCCAACTGCTGACTCCATTAATTTGGGCTGTGAATCGCAACAGTTCTAAATCTAACCACCCACAACGTCTGGGTCTACCGGTGGTAGCTCCAAATTCACTCCCGATTTTACGAATTTTTTCACCAATATTATTTGTCAGCTCTGTGGGAAATGGCCCGTCCCCTACGCGTGTGGTATAAGCTTTCGCTACTGCCATAATTTCTTTGATTTTTGTGGGTGCAATTCCGCCTCCGGTGGTAACCGCTCCAGATACGACATGGGATGCGGTGACATAAGGATAGGTTCCCCATTCGTTATCCAGAAACATCCCTTGCGCTCCTTCAAACAGAATGTGTTTTTTCCTAAGAAGTGCCGTTTGTAACAATGTAAAAGTTTCAGCTAGGTATGGTTTTATACTTGTAAAAAGTTCCATTTGGTTACGTAACACCGGTTCGGCATTCAGTTGATCAGCGCCAAAGGTTTTAAGTAGCGGATTTTTGAGTTTTAAATTTATTTCGAGTTTAGTTTTAAGTTCTTGAGGACGCAAAAAATCACTCAAGCGAATTCCCAAGTAGGAAACTTTATCAGCATGCACCGGCCCAATTCCCCGTCCGGTAGTCCCGGTTTTACCTTTGCCTTTGGCTTTTTCATTTATTCCATCAAGCAGTTTGTGGTAAGGCATGATGACATGAGCTCGTGGTGATATCACCAATTTTTTTTGTAAGTCAGGGAAAATTTTTACGAGCATTTCAATTTCGTTTTTTAATACTTCCAGATCCACTACTACCCCCGGTGCAATCACACAAATACATTTTGGATTAAATATTCCAGAGGGAATCAAATGCAGGGGAAATTTGCCGTATTTATTGACAATCGTATGTCCGGCATTATTGCCTCCATGAAACCTAACCACAAAATCAGATTTCTGGGCTAAAAGATCGACAATTTTGCCTTTGCCTTCATCTCCCCATTGAGCACCTAGTATAAGAGTAACCATAGTGACTGCTTTTTTTGTAAAACGTGTAACGCACAACGTTTAACGTTTTTGCAATATTTGGTTTCCTGCGTTTTACGCTCTACGTTATATGTTACACAATTTAATCCACAATCTTCTCCAATTGTTTCTTTTGAATTGCGATTTTTATTTCCCGGGCGATTCTACGCCCAGTACTCATGGGTTCATTATACATGAGCCACGAATACGGTGATCCGGATACAAACAAATTGGTTCCGGCGACAATCCGGCAAGATATTTCAATGGCATAAATTTTTTTGTTTGGGGTAATCACTGTTTCCAAACAAAATGGTCCGTACAAACCCTTGGGACCCATCAGTTTTTTTGACTCGGATACGACACGCTCTCCCATCGCATACACTTGGGGAAGCAATGATTCACTAACGACCAGCGGACTATTACCCACTACTACGAAACTTGGGTCGATTACCAACCCTTGTTGATTTACATGCGGAATCCTGCCTAAGGAATCCACATTTGTCTCATAACGTTTATCAATACTCATGAGTTCCAATTGATTATTTAATGGCGAATAAAAGTAATGGAAATATATCGTCACTCCGATAACATATTCTTGAATGATATATTTTTTCGGGACAAAGGATTTTAGTTTTTTTTGAAAATCAGTTTTATTTTTGGCATAAAAGTATCCGATTCCACCGGCCGCACCATATGACTTAACAATAATCGGATAGTTTATTTTTTCTTGAGGCGTAAATTGCCGGGGTAGCGTGATATTTGCAAGTTTCAGCCATTTATACTGAGCGTTTCGATCCCCCTCCCAATCAAGGACCTGTTTGTTTCCATAATAGAAGGTACTGATTTTTTTATTACCCTCGTCGCCTAAATATGCCACAAAGGATCCGTGCGGAATCAAAATGCAGTTTCTTTTTTTGAGTTGGGGCTCAATTTTGAAAAAATCTGAATATTTTTTGATCTTTACTATTTCATCAATAAATGAAAAACGGCTATATAAATTTTCCCGATCTTCAAGGGTCACGACTAACGTTTTGAACCCCTCATCTTTAGCACCTTTGAGAATTTGTAGTGCCGAGTGACTACCCAGGGTAGCGATTGTATAATGTTGCATAAAATATTACGAAACGTAAAACGTGTAGCGTGCTACGTTAAACGTTACGCGTTTCGCGTTACACTTTATATAAAATAGCGGACAGCGTTTTTAAAAAGAGCCAGTCCCGGTCCAAATTTTGGTAATGGTTTTCCGGCTCTTTTGTATGTCTCTTTAAGTAGCGGCCAGTTGGGTAAATGAGTGAATAATAACGCCCGCTCGGCATGCGGCATAAGTCCCAAAATTTTCCCTGATTCATCAGTAATACCGGCAATATTTTCCAAAGTTCCAGTAGGGTTTGCCGGTAAATTTTGATACTCACAGATTTCACCCTTAATATATTTAAGAGCAATTAAATTTTTTTGTTTTAACTCGTGAAGAGTTGCCTCATCTACATAGAATTTGCCTTCACCATGGGCAATCGGTGCCATAAATGTATCTATGCCCCTAAGCCAAGGTGAAGAACTTTCGTTTTTGAGATCCACCCAACGTACCGTGTACCGAGTTGTTGAATTGTGTAGCAGTGCAACTTGACGATGTCCATATTTGTATTTTAATGCCGGCAGAAGTCCCAAATTTGCAATAATTTGAAATCCGTTACAAATGCCGATCACCAAATGATCACCTTTCACAAACTGTGCAAGCTCTTTCCATAAATGGTTTTTGAGTTTCCACGCATAGGCATTACCACTACCTGTATCATCTCCATACGCAAATCCGCCTGGAAAAGCCAAGATTTGATAACGCGTGAGAAGTTTTTTATTTGCAATCACATCATTAATATGTACAACGTCGGCTATAGCCCCGGCTGCATCAAAGGCAAACTTGGTTTCCTCTTCACAATTAAGGCCGTAGCCCGAGAAGATTAAAACACGTGGCTTAATCATATTTATCTCTTCCTCCCCTTTTGCCAAAGGCGAGAGGCGAGGAGGGGTTAATTATATCTTAACTAACTCACCCTAACCCTCTCTTACGAAGAGAGGGAAATTTAATAGTCTCTAAAGGTTTTTTTATACGCTAGTTCAGCCTCTTTGAGGTCAAAATCAACAATCTTGTTTCCTTTGATGCCTCTAATCTGAATTTTTGGTTTATTTGAAATAGTTCCTAACAATCCAAATGCATTGCCTTTTAAGAGCTTTTCAAATTTCCTTTTATTTCCCGGCGCAACAGTAACAATAATTCTGCCTTGCGATTCACTAAAAAGCGCAAAATCGTCGCGCGAAGTTTTTCCAGGTAATTTTTTCAAGTTAATTTCTAGTCCCAGCATTCCTCCAAGTGCAATTTTGGTAAGCGCAACAGCCAATCCACCACGTCCGACACTTTGGGCTGAAGCAATGAGTCCGGATTGAATGGCTTTAAAAATGTATAGATACATTTTTTTATTTTTGTGGGCGTTAACTTGAGGCACGGAATTTCCAATATGCACTAAATCATCACGGCTTAATAAATTGAAATATTCGCTTCCTCCCATTTCGTCAAACGTTTCACCTACTATATATATAAGGTCTCCTGGAAACTTAGCATCCAGCGACACCACATTAGATATATCTTTAACAACTGAGATTGCCGAAATAAGAAGTGTTGGCGGCACTGAGATTTTGAGCGGATTTCCTGATTCATCGTATCCTTTGAAATCATTAAACATGCTGTCTTTTCCGGAAATAAAAGGAGTATTATAAATAGTGGCCAAATCGTAGCAGGCGCGGGCAGCGCGCTTGAGTTGTCCGAGTCGCTGGGGTTCAGTCGAACTGCACCAGCAAAAATTATCAAGGAGCGCAATTTGCGTCGGGTCTGCACCCATCGCCACCAGATTTCGTACTGCAGTGTCGATACTGGCTGCAGCCATTTGGTACGTGTCAATGTCACTATATGTTGGGTATAACGCGTGCGACAAAATTACTCCTTGATGAGAATCTTCTAAGGGTCTGATAACTGCAGCATCCGCATTTACTCGACCTTTTCCTTGCAACGGTTTCAAAACGGAATTACCCTGTACCTCATGGTCATATTGCATGGAGATAAATTCATTGCTGGTGATTGATAACCGCGATAACATTTTGGTTAGTATTTCCGAAAGATTTTTGGTACTCGGTAGTTTTGGCTCTTGATATTTCTTAACTGAAAATGAAGAAGTCAAATGTCGCCCGGGCAAGCCATTATGCAAAAAATCCATATCTATATCCATGATTTTACTCCCCTTATATTTGACTAAACATTTTCTGGAACTAGAAAATGTACCAATTATTGTGGCTTCAACACCCCGACTATACATGAGTTGCTGAAACTTTTTCCATTTCAGTTTGGGTACTGCCAAAGTCATCCGTTCTTGAGATTCAGATATCCAAATTTGCCAAGGCGCCAGTCCGGGATATTTAAGCGGAACTTTTTCAAGTTGCACCTCGCAACCTCCCTGCCTGCCGGCAGGCAGGCGCATTTCTTTGGCCATCTCTGCTATTGAACAGGACAAACCGCCGGCACCGTTATCCGTAATACTGTTATATAATCCCAAATCCCGGGCTTCTTTAACTAGCGCATCTGATAATTTCTTTTGGGTAATCGGGTCTCCGATTTGCACTGCTCCAGCCGGACTGCCGCTATCCATGGCTTCAGATGAAAATGTCGCGCCATGAATGCCATCCAACCCCACCCGGCCACCGATCATTACAATGTAGTCACCGGGCCGGGCTTTTTTGAGAAATAATTTTTGTGAGTTTTTCTTTTTGGGAATAAGTCCGATAGTCCCAACAAATACCAATGGTTTTCCTTTGTATCTTTTGTCAAAAAACATAAATCCCAAAGGTGTCGGAATACCTGAACAATTTCCGCCTGAATTGACTCCGGCTATCACCCCATCCATTATCCGCCGTGGTGAAAGCATGGGTTGGGTTTTGTTTGGTCCTTTGTATAAAGGTGTATTATCAGTAGGTGGCGCAAAACAAAAACCATAAGTATTGGCAATCGGTTTAGCCCCCAAACCAAATCCAATAGTATCGCGATTGACTCCAACAATTCCGGTGATTGCTCCTCCAAACGGATCAAGAGCAGATGGACTATTGTGAGTTTCGACTTTGTGGGTAATTAAGTAATCTTGATCAAATTCTATTGCGCCTGAGTTATCGGTAAATACCGAAACACAATAATCTCCAAGTTCGTAATCGTGAGCGAAGCGTGATGATCTATTACCAGATTGCTTCGTCGCTTCCCTCCTCGCAATGACGGCTTTAGATTTTCTTTCCCTTATCTCTTCTGTAGCTCTTTTTATGTAATGTCTAAATAAGCCGTCTTTAATCTCATCAAGCGGATCGGCAAAAATAGTATGCTTACAATGCTCAGACCAGGTTTGTGCTAGAGATTCAAGTTCTATATCAGTTGGATTTCTACCTGCTTTTTTAAAATATGTTTGAATCGCTTTTAAATAATCAAGTCCTAAAGCCAGTGGACCACGCCGGCTACCATCACGGTTGGCAATGCCTTGTTTACCGATTTTTACAAGCTCTTCGTCTCCCACATTTAAATTAACCTTGTCTACTTTGACGAAGCCAGTGAGTTTTACACGTGGAGCTAGTTTTCCCATTCCTCGATCTATTTTGAATTGGGCAAAATTTTTGCTGCGGGCTTTTTGAATCAGCGGATTATGTAAGCTTTTTATAATTTTCTCTGAATCCCCAGCATTTATTTTGCCCGATAAAAAAAGTAACTGCGATGTGTAAACTCCTTCACCGTTTCTAAATTTAGCATGCACTAAATCCTCAATCATTTCCCGAGTCGTAGTCGCTACATTATCAGTCACCCCAGGTTGAAATCCGATTTCTACTGCCCATTGGAATTTTTGGGGCGCGAGCATTTGGGCAAAACTGCTTTCCGCAACTACCGGGTTGGTAAGCATTTCGGAAATTTGTTTTAACTCTTTACTCGTCAATTGTTTTTCTATGGTATAAACGTCAACCACTACCACATCTGAGACAGAAAAACCTTGACTTGCTATTTTCCGCTTCAAAACCGCAGCTCTGGTATCAGCAATTTTTGATATTATTTCAAGTCTTGAAATCATACTCTAATAGAGTTTCGCGCTATACTACTCCTTGTCATTCCCGGCAAAAGCTGGGAATCCAAAGAAAAGTTTTATTTATATAGATTCCCGATCAAGTCGGGAATGACAATTTACGCCTACCAATATCGCGTCTATATTGCATACCGGCAAAGTGAATTTTTTTGATTGCACCATATGCCGCCCGTAACGCTTGATTTAAAGTTGCTCCTACTGCTGCTACTCCCAACACGCGACCACCATTGGTCACTAATTTATCACTAACTAATTTGGTCCCAGCATGGAAAACCACAATTTTTTGGGATCGGTTTAATTTGTCTAAACCGGTTATCGGAATTCCCTTGGTTGAACTAGCGGGATAGCCGTTTGAAGCCAAAACTATACAACAAGCACTATTCTTTCTCCAACTTATTTTGGTTTTTTCAAGTGTACCATCAATGCAAGACTCAAAAATTTCATACAAATCCGATTTAAGTAGTCTCATATAGGACTGGGTTTCCGGATCCCCAAAGCGCGCATTAAATTCTAAAACCTTAGGTCCGTCTTTGGTAATCATCAATCCCGGATAAAGTATCCCTTTAAATTCCCTGCCTTCTTTTTTAAGAGTAGCGAGAATTGGCTCGACAATCGTGGTTTTGATTTCGCGTAATAATTTAGCGCTCACCCAAGGTACAGGAGCAATTGTACCCATCCCGCCGGTGTTTGGTCCATTATCTCCTTCATGTATTTGCTTGTGGTCTTGAGAACTCGGGAAGAGAACTGTAGATTTACCATCACAAAAAGCATGTATGGAAATTTCGGCGCCTTCTAAATATTCTTCAATCACTACACTCCTTCCGGCTGCACCAAAAACCTTTTTGACCATCACCTCTTCCAACACCTTTTGCGCTTCCAAAATATTTTTGGCAATCGTCACTCCCTTACCCAAAGCCAAACCACTAGCCTTTAAAACGCAAGGAAATTTTTGGGTTTTTAAAAAGACTAGCGCTTTTTTAAAATCAGAAAATGATTTGAATCGAGCGGTGGGAACCCCAGCTCTTTGCATGAGTTTTTTAGCATATACTTTGGAGGCTTCTATTTGGGCCGCTTCTCGCGTCGGACCAAACGCCCGAATGCGTGCTTTTTTCAAATCATTAACTAACCCCGCAGCCAGCGGATCATCCGGAGTAACCACTACTAAATCTATCTTTTCGCTTTTACAAAAATTAATGATTTCTTTATGATTGGTAATATCCAAAGATTCATTTTCACCAATTTGGCTTGTTCCATAGTTTCCAGGTGCAATAAAAAGTTTACCCACTCTTGGTGATTGTTTAAGTTTCCAACTGATAGCATGTTCGCGTCCTCCTGAGCCAATTATTAAAATCTTTTTTTTCATTGATTATTATTCCTCCTCTTTGCAAAGAGCGGAGGTTAGGAGGAGTTATTATTAATAAACTAACTCACCCTCACCCTCTCTTACCAAGAGAGGGAAAGTTGTTCAACTTTGTTTATTGCATAATTTACTTAAAACATCAACGTACAAAGCATTTTCTTTTACTTTTAAACGCCTATAAAGCGTTTCAACTGTATCATTTGGTTGTATTTTTTCAAAACACCGCGCCAGCACTGGACCAAAATCAAACTCCTGGGTCAGAAAATGGATTGAAGAACCGGCATAGGTAGCCTTGGTTTCCAAAAATTTTCTGACTGCCGCCTCGGTAAATTTGCCCCGATTCCA
>LCEX01000009.1 GCA_000995415.1 Candidatus Gottesmanbacteria bacterium GW2011_GWC1_43_10 | reverse complement strand
TTCGCCAGTAATATTTTGATATAAATTTTCACAACCGCTTTCTACACTCCACCCTTTTTGGTTACCAGCCGTAGTTACTTTTTTGACAGTATAATTGCCGTCTGAAGTAAAGAGAATATGGTAGCCATAGGCGCCTGATGCGGCTAGATACACTCCATTATTTTGCGCGGCAGTTTTCATCGTCGAGAAGTCCAGAGCTAAAGCATTGAAATCGACCGGAGGAACTGGAAAGACCCACAAACTCGATGGTCCCCCAGCACCCCAGACGCCGTTTTTGGTTTGAGATGGATTGCAGCCGGTTTCCGAACCACAAGTATAGGTAGCTTTGGCACTTTGGACAGTAGAATCGTTGACGCCGTCCATCCGAATGCCGCCGTTACTCATCACTTGACCATGAACGGTGAGTCCCGATCCGAACCATACATTGGCGTTATGTAAAAATGAATATTTCGCAAGTGTCGGGATACCATAGCGAGCTACTACCGTGCGTTTAATCTCAGGATAACTATTGACATAACCTTGAGAGGTGATAGTGACGATTGAGGAACCTGATGCCGGCGGGGAAAGCGTCAGAGTAAACGTGCCTTCAGTCGCTCCATATGGGTCGGATAAAGGATGCACATAGGCACCGGGTTCGCCCGTACCGTCGGTAAAATCAAGCGGATCGTGGGCTAGGTGCCAACGATAGTATTCGGCTCCGGCTTGGGCTACAGTCAAAGCTTTTTCAAAGGCTTCATCTCGGGCTTGTGAGGTGTATTGAGTGGCGGCGACTATCACCAAGCCACCGATGGCTGCGGCAAAAGTCACTCCCAGGATCAAAACCAGGATTGAGATACTACCTCGTTTATTAAACTTTCGCATCATAGATTGTCTTTCAGACTACGAATAGTAACTCCTGACGTGAGTTCATACGGTTGCGCGGCATAATCTGGATTTACGTCAATCCGCAAATAAACGGAAACATAGCGCGTATTTAATATCCGATTTGCGTTACTTAAAGGATTGTTGACCGTATCACTTGGCCAACTGCCATTATAATAAGTAATTAGTGGGTTGCCGGCAAGATTTACAAACGAGGCAATAGTGGTGATTTGTTCGTTGATCGTGGGATAACTTACAGGCACTTGTGTCGGTTCAATGACGCCTTTTTTGAGATCCGTGCCATCCAAGAAATAACGGACGCGGTCAGTGCGGCTGTCACCCGTGACATCGCTAAAAAAAACAATCGTGTTATCATCGGTCTGTTCAAGCGTCCAGGCGCCGTTGTCGCCGCTTCTGGCTTCGCGTAGTTCCCTTAGCATCATCGTCATCGCAAACTGGGCTTGATTGATGCTTTGATATTCTTCAAAGGAAAACGAGTAATTTTTGAGATAATAAACCAAAAATCCCGCTGCACCGGCTACTACCACGGCAAAAATAAAGGTGGCGACCAGGACTTCGACTAAGGTAAATCCGAGATTGGTTTTGATGATATTTAAACGTTTCATTATGGCTCTAAATTTAAAATAATGGTTTGTTGGTTGTTGCCGGAAATGGAAACTGATGCCGTCGCCTCTTGATATCCACCGGCAGTGACTTTGAGATCGTAATTTGCCACACTTAAACTGCCGAAAAACGCTTGGCCCATATCGGGAGTGCCTGTAATTCCGGCGGAAACAGAAGCGTCATAACCACCTCCGAGATTGGTAAGTTGGGCGCTGGCTGAAGACAAAAGTTGTTGGGCGGCATCCTGCATGATGACTAGAAGCGAATTATTGGTTTTGGGCACATTGACCATATTTACTGTCATGTTGGTAGCAGGAGACAAAGACAGGGGATTTGGTGGGTTGGATCCGGCCAGATTATAACCAGAACTCGAAAAATCCAACGTATAAGTATCCCATTCTAGTCCTGGGATAGTCACCGTTCCGCCACCGGTATTGGTGGAAAATGAGTACTTGTATACCGGAAAGTCATTGGTGTCATAGCCAATGATTCTGTTTCCGCGCAGGGTAAACTGGACGTTACTAACAGTAGGATAACCGGAAGCGCGACTACCCAAGGAGTTAATGATGAGTGAAGATACTTGATCTATAGCAAAAGACAGTTGGGTAAGCTGCCCCTCAATCACGGTTGCTAGCGGAGTCAGGGGATTGGCGACTTCTTGTGTGGAGTAAGTTTTATCTGTCGAGTAGTTGGTTTTGGTCACGGTGATTTGATAGCAAGCGATGCAAGCTGGAGCTCCCGGAATCACCACCAAACCATTGCTATTGGTTAGCGTTTGCATGTGAATTTGGGGATTGACTGCGGTATTGTCAATCGTGACTGTGGCTCCTGATACGGGCAAAGCTTGGGCATTAAACACTTGCAAAAATAACGTCCCGCCGCCGGCGATAGTTTCGATACCCTTTGGAGCGATATTGGTCACCAGAGTCACCGGATAACGCGCGGGATAGACTCCGCCCCAAGTGATTTCCACTCTGACCCGCTTGTAATCGGTATTGATGAGATCTTGAGGCGCCACGTCATCGAACAGGTCATCAACATACAAGATTGAAGTAGTGACTATAAAATCTTGATTGTTTAAGGCGACAGTTTCGGTTGGGAGAATCGCTCCGCTGGGGATCCCACCGACAGTGCCCACATCAACATATGGCAAATTGCGGACAGTTTCCATTTTGGTTTGGGCTAGAGCCAAAGCGGTTTCGCGGACCCGGGATTCACCCACATTTTGTAAAATTTGCTGGATAATGAGGGCCAGACTGGCAAAGAAAATACCCAGGACAGCCAAAGCCACCAATGTCTCTACCATGGTAAATCCAGAAATTTTCTTACCTGAAAAAGAAGATCGCAGTAAGCGTTTTTGAAAGATAAACTGTAGTCGGCAGATCATAAGTCTATATTACGTATTTCCGCCTGTTGGCACAAGTTTGACTTTCGTAGATTTTGTTTATCTATCCGTGATACAATTTTAAACAAGCCAATTTATACTTGGTGTATTGTTGGTACTCAAATATGTTTTCACTGCCCGATCTCATACTACCAAAACGGAAACACTTTGGTTTATCTATAGGAAGGACTTCACTGCGTGGGGTAGAGGTGGATCGTAGCGGGAAAGTAAATGCTTCCGCCGAGATATTACTACCCAAAGATGCATTCAAAGACGGAGTAGTCGAGAATCAAGATGTTTTCACCGAGGCCCTCAAAAAACTACTGCAGAGTGGTAAGTTTAGTACCAACTATGTGGCTGTTTGTTTTTCGGAAATTTATGCTTTCAGCCGTACCTATAGCCTACCCATAATTTCTCCGGCAGAAATTGGGGAAGCCGTCTCGTGGCATGTGAAAGATCTGTTTCCTTTTCCGGAAGATGAAATTTATTATGATTGGAAACTTTTGGGAACTCTGGATAAGGAACACCAACTGGAAGTGGTGGCCGTGCAAAAACAAGTCATCGATTCCTTGGTGACAGTTTTGACGAGTGTGGGTCTTAAACCACTAAGTTTTGAACCCGGAGCGGCAGCTATAGCCAGACTTTTACATCTTCCGCCCAAGTCACAGGTACTCGTGACAGAAATCAACCGTAAAGGGGCTTATATCACTTTCGTCGAAGGCGAGAAATCACTATTCACGACTGTCGTCAACTATACTCCCGAAGATACTCCCGAGAGTTATTTCAAGAATATCAACCAAACTCTCAAAGAAACGGAAATTTATTATCGCCACAAAGAAGTGATCAAATCCGAAACAATTGAGGTGGTTTTGACTGGTGAATTGGTTGCGGGAGACTGGGGGAAATGGGCGACCAACAACATCAAGTATCCTACTAAAATATTAAAAACCCAAATGACCCATCCAGCTTTTAACAAAGCCTATGCCGCCGCGATATCTGAAATAGTTCCACCCGCGGATGAGCGGTCAATCAACCTGATTCCCAAAGATTTACAACAGGTTTATGATGCAGAAAGAACCGGTAAATTTTATCGAACACTTCTTATCGAAGCGAGTATTTTTTCCGGAGTGATTTTAGCGCTTTCGATGTTGGTCTTTTTTATCATTTCTTGGGAAAGACAAAAATTGGAGTCGCGGACTAAAACGTTGACTAGTGCCAACAAGCAGCAAACGACCGACACCAAAAATTTATTGCTTTTAAATGCCCAAGCCCAAAATATTGTGGCCTTGGCGCCTCTTAGAACTACGCCCAAAGACAAGTTGCTTGTACTCCAAAGTATCCTGCCGGAAGGCGTCAAAATCATCCAGTGGGATTATGATGATAGCAAATTGACCTACCAATTGGTGGGAATTGCCGTTAGTCGGCAAGATCTATTGACATTTAAAAACAAACTTGATCAGACAGACGAATTTACAAAAATTTCTTTACCATTGGGGTCGCTCGAACAGCCGGCCGATGTGCGGTTTTCGATTACATTTGTAGCTAAGAAATAAACTTATGCCAAATACCAAGCCTAAAACAGTGCGCGCAAATCCAGTCCTTTTGTGGGGGCTGATTTTCGCCGTGATGATTTTAGTGAACGCTTTGTTTATTTTCTTTGCCTTAAATGAAACTAAAACTGTGAAATTGCTTAAGACAGAATTGGTTTCGCTTGAACAGGACGGGCGGATCATTGCTTCAGCTCAAGAGATTAACGATAAATATCGTAAAGAAATAGACCTGATTTCCAACGTCTTTCCCAATGAAGAATCTTTGCCAGTGTTTGTACAGAGTCTAGAGACCCAAATTCGAAATACTGCAGACGAATATACTATCAAATTTAATTCAATCACTCCTTTGACTGAACAGGACAAATTGTTTTTGCCTTTGACTATCACTCTAGAGACGGATCTAACAAGACTCATAAAATTTTTGGATGCGTTGGAGCACCTGAGCTATATGACTCATGTTAGTAGGATAAGTGCTAAAGTGCCTGATGGTTACACTACTAAAGGTGAATATAATATCGGGGTAAAAATATATGTTCAAAAACCTTTCTCTGCCAAATAAGGAAACTCTGGTGATCGTAAGCATCGGGTTGATAACCGGGCTACTACTGCTTGTCAATTTGGCAGTCTTTATTCCGACTTTAATCGATGTTTATCAATCGAACCCGCAAACCACCAATAAAGATCCGATTGATGTCGAGTCGGTCAACGAGGCCATCGAATATATTAGTCCCTAATTTTCACAAAGATCATTGACAACCTATATGGCATTTGTTACGCTAAATTTAAGTTCAAATTTCACCATTTTTTCCAATAAAATTTGACTTAGGTGAATATCAGATAGGAGGTGATATAAGTGAAGCACTTAATCAACAAATTGTCCCGAAACCAAGGTTTTACCTTGATAGAACTACTCGTAGTCATTGGTATCATCACTATTTTGGCTGCAGTCGTGTTGGTCGCGGTAAATCCAGCCCGTCAATTTGCCAGTGCCCGAGATACCCAAAGACGAGCTGATTTATACGGGATCACTAATGCTATTTACCAATACGCCACTGAAAACAATGGTAATTTGCCGCCGGTGATCACAACAACACCGACTCACATCGGAACCACAGGTATAGATTTGGCACCAGTGATAGTGCCGACGTATATCGCCGCCATGCCGATGGACCCATCAAATGGGACTCTTCAAGACACGCAATATACGATATACAGAGATGCAAATGGTCGAGTCGTAGCCACAGCATCAAGTGAACTAACTGCCGGTACTAGTATTACCGTGGTTCGGTAAAGTAGAAGATACATAAAATACAAACCCTCCCCCAAAAAGGGGAGGGTTTGTAAGTGTGATTAGACTTAGGGCGCGTACCAAAATCACCTTCACAAACTGCCGCGTCTATTTGGCGAGATTCGTCGTTACCTGACTCGCTCAAGTATACATCGTATACTATCGCTTAATCAGACGCCTAGAATCTCATCCAAATATCCGGCGTGATTTTATAAACGTTATTTTGGTACGCGCCCTTAATGCAAGAAAGCTCGTAAGCCAGATTCTGTTTTTAGACAATCATTTATCTAATGCCCGTATGCTTTAGCTCGTTCCCGATTTGATCGGGATCCCGAATGCGTGGGTTTTTGACGAGCTGTTCGACGGTTGCAGCGGGTGGGATTGTCAGCGTTTCACGCATGTTCCTTAGCCGTCAGGCTGTAGGATCATGATCGTCTCTGTGACTCTCTCATCCTGTCAATTCAGGAATCGTTCCCGATATTTTTCAATATCAGGACACCCGATCCAGATCCGCCTCCGCCGGTTGGCGAGTATCGAATCTGGAGAGGAACTTGCGTTCCTTCCCCTGCATTCTGCTGTCTGGACTTTCCTGAGGGTACCATTTGATACCCCCCGATCATCCGGCTTCCTTGCGCACTTATTATACCAAAATCAGATAAAATTTGCCTTGTTGTTAGATTATGATTTTTAACCTGAGTTACGAAATAGTGTTTCTGTCATTCTGGTAAGCCGAAGGCGCATCCAGAATCACTTGACAATACAACTTAGTCAAGGCTAAAGCAGCGTAATTCGTTAGATTCTGGACACTTGTCCGCCTTTGGCGGAAGCCAGAATGACGCATTACTTATTCTGACAGCCTATTTAATTTCGTAATTCAAGCTAATTAATGAGCTAAGACGTTACCGGCTGTGACAGCCGTTGTTGGAATAGCGGTGTCTGGAGAACCAAGTTGGGTATCGTATATTTTATTTCCTAAAGCATCTTTAATCTGAATACGAATGGTATTTGCGCTCTCACTTCCAGTTACAAGAAAATTGTAGGTTCCTGATTCGTTGATCGTTCCTGTTCCCGTTAGCGTTCCTATTCCGTTGCTGATAACAAGCGTATTGATAGAAGATGCGTAAAAATGGAAATCAGCAGCGTTAAAATCCATGCTGAATTGTCTGTTGCCAACTGGTACAGTTTCTTGATATTTGTAGCTGAGACCAAAGAAGATGTTTCCGGTCAGACTTGGATTTTGTGTATAGGCACCAACGGGTGATGTAAATTTTTGTCCTGCTGAAAATAACCCTTGTGGAGTTGGGCTATAAACTGAGAGATACTGAAAAGTTTCTGTTTCTACTCCGCCATCTTTATCGGTAACAGTGAGCGTAATTAGATACACGCCTGATGAAGTATAAATATGGCTATCTGACACTGATCCTGATCCACTTGTCTCTGTAATAGTCCCAGAAGAAGTGTTCCCATCCCCCCAGTTCCAAACAGCAGTATGTGTGTCTAAAACCCCTTGATCGGTGAAATTAGCTGATACGGTAGTTGCGGTATTTATCTGAATAGGGTTCATAGACACCGTTATCGCCTCAACTGATGGAGGAACATTATTCACAGTAACAGTTGTCGTCTTCGTCCCCTCGGATCCTTGAGTGTCGGTAACAAAAACTGTAGCCGAATAAGATCCATTATCTTGATAAACATGATTTAGAGTAAAATTAGTTCCCGAAAGAGGTAATGATTGTATTCCTGATCCGTCTCCATAGTTAACTATAGCTGTCCAAGAAAAAGAATCCGGATCGGTAAAAGATCCTGTGTACGAATAGGTATTGTCCTCATTTAATGAGACGCTTGGAATTATATTTACAGAAGGCGCGATATTAATGTATTTACGATATAAATAATTTCCTACGTTTGTTCTATCTGTATCCGAAAGAGCAGAGTCATAGACGATAATTTCGCTAATATCACCGACCAATGGCTTTCCCCCACTAAGTCCACCTATACCAAAAATGTCACCACAGGAAAAATTACCATCTAAAGAATATTGTTCTACACTGTCGACATAAAACGAGTAACTGGTTCCCGAGTTCAGGGTAAAAATATGTGTGCCGCTAGTCGGCATAGAGTTAAACTGTGCTGCTCTGTTTAGACGAAAGACGCCTAGATAAGAATTGCCGTAGACATTAAAGCGCCAATACGAGTCGGTAGCGGGATTTGTATCAACTACGTTATAATTAGTAGCGTTTAATGGTCTTGTTACTACAAACAAAGAGGCCTGGTTAGATAGACTATTGCATAGATTACCGTTTAATTTTAATTCTTGCCCGCCACTAAATGTTATTGTTGGTAATCCATTAATGCCTAAAGTAGTGTATGTTGGTTGTTCTGAAGATATCAGTTGTTGTAATGTGTATCCGTTACCTGATGAGTCAGACCAAGTGGAAACAGCATCGTTGTCATTCAACTGCAATGACTCTGGTTTATACCAAGCAGTCAGACCTGGGACATCAGATGGTAAAAAAGAAGGGGGAGGAGGAGTTGGTGTAGGCACTGGGCTAGGGGGAGGAGTTGGTGTAGTTGCAAAGTACTTACCGTATAAGTAACTTTCTATGTTTGTTCTATCTGTATCCGAAAGAATCGAGTCATATACAATAACCTCGCTAATATCCCCAACTAAAGTTTTTCCTCCACTCATTCCACCAATACCAAATATATCTCCACACGAGAAGTTGCCACCCACGCTGTTTTGTAGTACGCGATCCTTGTAGAATGAATAGTTTATTCCTGACTCTAGTGTAAAGATATGAGCACCAGCATTTGGCATTGCAGACATACGATCGACTCTATCGGGACGAAAGACACCTGGGTAAGAAGTCCCATCTCCATCATACCGCCACCATGTATCAGAAAGTGGATTCGTATCCACGATATTGTAAGCTTCATCGTTTAACGGTCTTGTTACTACAAACAAAGTGACTTGATTGGAGAGGTTGTTACATAAATTACCGTTTAGTTTTAACTCTTGATTTCCCTCAAATCTTACCGTTGGAAAACCATTGATTCCTGCAGCGGTGTAATAAAATGGCTGTTTGGAAGATGTCGCTTGCTCCAATGTATACCCATTACTCGAAGAATCTGGCCAATTGGAAATAGGATCATTATTATTAAGTTGTTGCAATGATTCTGGTTTATACCAAGCAGTCAGACCTGGGACATCAGAAGGAGAAAATGCGTAGGACTTATTCGTTAAAAGAAAGCTAAGTAAAAAAAGACCATAAAGGACAAATGTAAATTTTTTCATTGAACTAAATAAGAACTTAACTCTTCAATTAATATTGAAATTAAAAACTAAATATAAGTCAACAGGTGTAATTGAAAGCTGATTTTTTAAAGTGTTTGTGCCTATAAAATTTCATATTCGTCCTTTACTGCCTTTACTGCACTATTTTTTTAAACTTTGGTGATACGAATTTTCTTATTAAACCAAAGATGTGATTATAGATTCATCTCGGATGCATAATATATTGGTCATTTCTTTATAAGTATTAGCATGGTAATTGTATAATAGCAAGTCGGAAGATATAGGAATTAGCTTTTCTGCTTCTTCATTTCTTCCGATATCATACAGCAGGAAGTTGTTCAAATGTAACAAGTCTAAAAGTTCTTTTGCGTTATTTCCACCGCGCATGTATCCATAGGGCCAAAATTCTAGAATAAGGATAACATGATTGTTGTTTCGGAGAATTTTTGACATTCCTTGCAATGCTTTTACTTCTGCTCCCTGAATATCCATTTTGATTAAATCTATATGATAATTTGATTTAGCTACAAAGTAGCTGTCCAGTGTAATGCTTTCAACTTGAATACATTTATCTTTGCGGTTTTGGGTAAACATTTTGTTGTCTCCTTTATTTTCGTTAGAGAGATAAAAATTTATCTTTTTATTTACATTTGATACTGCTTTATTAACAATAACCACATTGGTAAGTTTATTTGCGGTTATACACCGTCTTAATAAGACTAAATTCCTGGGATCTGGTTCAAAAGAAAAAACTTGACCGGTTTTTCCTACAAGACCTGATGAAATTAATGTGTAGTATCCTATATGAGCCCCTATGTCTACTACAGTATTTCCTTTTTTAATTAACTTTTGGAACAAGCTCGTTTCAAAAGGTTCGTATTTGCCATAATAATACAAGGAACTTGACAATGGATCGTCTGCTTTGTGAATAAATAATTTTTTACCTTTAACTGTCAAAACATTCGGTCTGGGAACAGCGTTATTAAACTTAGCAGCTATAAGGAGGAGGATTCGGGATTTCCATAGCCCGCTTTTATTAAACAAAAATGACAAAATCCTGATAATTTTTATTTTCATTAATACTTTCTATTTTAACATGGGTTATTGATAATCTATTCACAACTTTGCGCTCTCGGAACTAAGTAAGGGCAGATTAAGCTAAATTTGTCCGCTGTCTGGAATTTATTATTTATGCTACTATTTTAGTACCATGATAGATTCTCCAACGTTCACTCAAAATCCAGCTTCTGTTCCACCACAAGTTCCCAACCCAAATCCAGCTCCAGCAGCAAATCCGATACCTGTACCGCCGCCAGCTCCACCGACTCCACCGCCACCACCGGCTTCTCCAGCCCCGTTTTCGCCAGCTTCCCAGCCACAACCGGTGACGCCCCCACCTGCAAGTTCACCACCTCCGGCAGCATCTTCAACTTGGGTTGCTCCAGCTTCGGAAAATAAACCCCGCAACAAAATGTTCATTGCACTTGTAGCCATAGGCTTGCTGATCTTTTTGGGTATTATCTTTGCCGGTACATTGGTGGCGGATCAACTACGTCGGAATAATCCTTTTAAGGAAGTGAATCTGGATAAAGGGGGCAAAACAAATCTCCTGGCCCCGATCATCAAAGAAGACTTATCAAAATATGATAAAGATACAGACAATGACGGATACCCGGATTTTATAGAACAGGAACTGGGACTTGATCCCAACCAATCCGAATTTGTGCGCTGCGGGGGTGGAAAAGGATGTGCAGATCCGACTTTGACAAATACAGCCCAAAGCAAGAAAAATGTCATCATCATATTGGACGCATCTGGAAGCATGGGACTCACAATTGGGGGACAGACCAGAATGGACGCGGCTAAGGCAGCTATCAAAAATTATGTATCCCAGGCAGCAAGCGATACAAATATCAGTTTGGGGTTAATGGTCTATGGACATAAGGGGTCCAATTCTCAAACAGATAAGCCAATTAGTTGTGCCGCTGCAGAAGTGATAGCCGCAATTGGTACAGTTAATTCCTCCACCATTGACAGTTATTTGGCTACCATCCAACCTACGGGTTGGACGCCCATGGGACTGGCTATCACCAATGCTCAAGCCGCATTTACCGGCAAAGATGGGGAAAGAAACGAGATCATTCTAGTCACCGATGGAGATGAAACGTGTGACTCAAATCCCATCGGAGCAGCAGGCAACATCCACAATTCGGCGGCAAAAGTGACAGTGAATGTGATTGGTTTTGCAGTCTCCGCTGCCGAGCAAGCGACTTTGAACGGGATTGCTTCTGCCGGAGGAGGCAGTTTTACAGTTGCGAGTGACTCTTCAGAGCTCATCCGCGTCATGAGCGAAAAACTGGAAAATTTGAAAAAGTTGACCGAACAAACCAAATGTGAAACAGCAGCGTACGGTAATTTCTTGACTTGTGAAAGCGATACTTTTAACAAAGTTTACGATTACATAAATAAAAAGAAAAGCACTTACTACAAAAAAGAGATCACTAAAGCTGAATTTGATCGGTTGACTACTTTAGGCGAATTAGTATTTCAACTGCACGACGAACGCCGAGAAAAAGGTGTGAATGCATCTAGATAAAATATACCTTCTTTGTTACCGGTAACAAACCGGTTTTCCACCTCGGGTCCTCTGTCAGTTCCTAAGTTTCATTTTGATTGCAATTGGCAAACTTCTTGGTTAGAGTAATACTAGGTCCATTTATGAAAAAAATCTTCAAAGGAAAACAGATTTATTTGTTGTTAGCTATATTTTTGTTAGTTATTGTCAGCTCCGGTTTATTGATCGCTGCTTTCGGTCAGGTATATCAGAGTAGCTTGGAAAAGTATCGCAATCCGGCTCCATTACCGCCGACAACGCTAAATAAGGCCAAGATCCGCAAAGTCACCATCCGCAAAGGAGATGAAGCCAACTGTATTGAGGTGACACCCGATGGTGTAATCCGGGTATTTGCCCAATGCGGTGGTGAATTGACTGATGCCAATCGGGTATTAGATGCCAGAAGTATTTTGAAATTGTTTAAGTTTTTATCGAATGCTGATTTAGACAAACTTCAAAATAAAGGCTCTGGAATTGTTTACGAACTGACGATCGAAACTGATACGGGAACCCAGGTGATTTATATCACTGGAGATGGGGGAGGTGGTGGTGGTGGGGGTGGAGGAGAAGAAATCATCCCCATCATTGAGGATATCAAAGGTAGTTTACCTTCGCCTTCTCCTGAATCTTCTGGTACTTCTGCCACACCGGCGCCATCAGGTAGCACCTCTCCACAAGCAAGTCCCGGGTCTAGCGCAAATCCGTCGCCGAGCGCATCTCCTCAAGCCGGGGGTGGGCAACCGACATTTGTGTGTGACTATCAGGATTTTGCAAATCCCCTCAAACGGCCGTTTAATGTCTCAAATATACTTTGTAGTACTGATCCTTCACCGGCACCGCAATGATGCAAAATACAAAAATGACCAGGTTTCGTCTCCGTACCGGAATGTTACTCATCGTTTTATTGGGGTTAATTATCTATTTTAATTCCCTGCAAAACGATTTCATTACTGGTGATGATGAAGACCAGATCATCAATAACCGGCAAGTCCACTCCTGGAAAAATATTCCGGCCCATTTTGTCGGTAGTACCTATTTCCGGGAAGAAAACGACACTGCTTACGGTTTGTATTACCGGCCGCTCATGCAGACAGTGTATTCGTTGATTTACAATGCAGTCGGACCGGATCCGCTTTATTTTCATCTCACCCAACTACTTCTGCATATTGGTAATGCGTTACTGGTTTTTTTACTGTTCAAGCAGTTTGGCAAAATTGTCTGGGCATTTTTGGCGGCACTTATATTTTTGGTGCATCCGCTAAACAGTGAAGCAGTTTTGCATATAGCCAATATGCAGGAAAATTTATTTTTTTTCTTCGGTAGTTTGGCCCTCATAATACTTACGCAAAGCCCCAACCCTAAATTGACACTTAACCGTGCTCTGGGTATTGGTACAGGGTTACTTTTTTCCTTGTTGGCCAAAGAAACCGGCGGGCTGTTTCTACTAATTGCAGTTTGGTATGTGTTTCTTTTGCAGCGGAAAATGTTACCCCAAATATTAACTGTGGTGGGAGTGACTGGCGGTATTTATGGATTTATGCGTGGGCTAGCGGGAATTGGGTGGGGTAGCGATTCAATTGCACCGATCAACCACGTTTCACTTGGGGTAAGGCTCTTGACTATACCCAGAATCATCTGGGAATATCTATACAAATTTATATTTCCCCAGCAATTGTCTTTGGCCCAGTTTTGGGTTGTCCAAAGAGTGACGTTTACCGATTTTGTCCTGCCACTTATCGGAGTTGGGTTAGTGATGTGGGGTTTATGGTATGGCCGAAAAGAATTGGGTCGGGGAATAACTCCGGATAAAAAAGGAGCTTACAGCTTTTTTTTACTGTGGTTTTGGCTGGGGCTACTGGTACATATTCAGTTAATTCCGCTTGATGCGACCTGGGCCGAGCGTTGGTTTTACTTTCCGCTGGTCGGGTTATTGGGGTGTCTCGTGCTCATTATGACCGAGGTGCGGATCCGCAGACGTTATTTAATTATTTCAGCCAGTTTAATCCTGCTTTTAGCACTGCGGACACTAGTGCGTTCGTTTGACTGGTATGATTCCAAAACTTTACTCACCCATGATATAGCTTTGACGCAGGGAAACTACTATTTGGAAAATATGTTGGGTGCGCTCTACATCCAGGATAAAAATTACGCTGCGGCCGGGCCTTATATCGAATCTTCGGTGGCAGCTTATCCTTATTTTGGCAATCTGACCAATTTAGGCATCATTTACCTCAAACAAAAAAACTATCCGCAAGCCAAAATCTATTTTGAAAAAGCCCTCGGTGCCCGCGGCAACTATGCTACTTACCAAAATTATGCCAATTTTTTGCTTTATATCCTCAAGGATTATCAGGCAGCGCACGATTTTACCGAAAAGAGTGTGGTCCGTTACCCAAAAGCCGGACTCATGTGGTTAGTACTGGCTCAAGCTCAATACTATTTGGGCGAAAAAGACCAAGCTTTAGCTTCATCCTGGACGGCTTTTACTTTAAAACCCTTTGATATGACATATGATGTTTATCTGACCATTCGTGAAGGAGGGATACTGGATACGGAAAAATATCTGCGGCAGGAATAAGACAGGACTTTTTCATCGACTCTTACCAATAATCGAGTGTTCATCATGTTCATAATCACGTGTAAATCCCAGGCCTTGATGAACACATGGAACTAAACATGATGACACCTGATACTGGAAACAATGAATACTTACTAAAACTTTTGTATACTTTTGCCGAGGATCGTGTTAGGCTAAAAATATGAGACGCGGGTTTACCCTAATTGAGTTACTGGTGGTGATAGGGATTATCACTATTTTGGCTGCAGTCGTGTTGGTCGCGGTGAACCCGGCCAGGCAATTTGCCAGTGCCAGAGATACCCAAAGACGAGCTGATTTATATAGCATTACCAATGCGATTTACCAATATTCAGTTGAAAATAACGGTTTGGTTCCCGGTGTGATCACGACTATACCAACACAGATTGGGAGTGGTGGTGGGTTAATCGATTTGGCCCCGATACTTACGCCGACGTATATCGCTACCATGCCCAAGGATCCTTCAAACGGGAATGATGTTAATACGCTCTACACTATCTATAGAGATGCCAATAACCGATTGGTAGCTACCGCGGCGAGCGAACTGACTCCCGGTACCTCGATCCAAATCATCCGCTAAATAAATGAGTAAAAGTGAGTTAGCTTTGATATAATCCCACTAACAATATTTATCATCTGTATGCGAGACGTTGTGTCAAATTTCATCAAGAGTAAACCCATCTTAATTCAGGTTGCAAAAGATGGGGTGTGGGAAAACACTTGGAATATTGATCTTAGCAAAAGTGTTCCGGAAGAGGTGGAAATTGAACAATATTTAAAACGAAGCGTTTACAAAGATGTGGCGGTCGAAGTGGTATTTCAAGAAGCGCCAGATGTATTTTACATTTTAGGAATGACTTTTAACTCTCACTTGAAGACACGGACTGCCAATGATTTTTTGCAAGTTTTTATTAACGAAGTTATAAATTATAGCGATTTTAAAGATTTTGTCGACCACTTAGACCAAAGAATCGTCGGTCAGGAATTTTTGCTAACTGGGATTCCTGACTTGATTCGAATCGGAATAGTCAATCACTGGTTTTCTGTTGGGCCGTGTTTGGTTTGGCAAAAAAATTGGCCAAAAGAAATGTCTAGGCATAAGCTTGAACAAAGATTAGAGACCAAACCGGAAGTGATCGAAACTGACTTGAATTATCAAGGCATGAGTTTTATTTTTAACATCGAAGGCAAACAGCCCGGTCTTTGTCATTGGATCAAATCCCCTTGCAGTAAAAGAGATAACGGTGTTTGGAAGTTGGATCGACAGCTGATTTTAGACTATTTGCATTCATGGCAAGGTTTCCTCACAGCATAAATATCCTAAATACTGGTTTTAGGTGCGGGTGTTATAATGAACGCAACAAAATAAGGCGGGCACATTTATGATTGGTTGTCTCAAAGGGACCGTCATCCACAAAAAACCCGAGAGTCTTATCCTACTCGTCGGCGGTGTGGGTTATCTGGTACATGCGGCTCCCAGTTGGCTTTCACAAATGAGGCTGAATACGGAGAGTTTGTTGTATATCCATACTCATGTACGTGAGGATAACCTAAGTCTCTACGGATTTGGAACAGTCTCCGAATTGGAACTGTTTGAACTGCTGCTTTCAGTTTCCGGGATTGGACCAAAGACAGCCCTGGCTATCGTGGATCGGGGTGTAGATAAAATCCGACAGGCGATCGCTTCCGCCGATGTAGCCTTTTTTACGACCATTCCCCGCCTGGGCACCAAAAATGCCCAAAAAGTGATCATTGAGCTCAAATCCAAATTGGGGAGCACGTACGAATTGGATTTGCAAAACACCGACTCGGGTGAGACGCAAGAATTGATGACTGCTTTGGTCGGGATGGGTTTTTCCAAAGCTGAAGTAGTGACAGCACTTCGGAAATTGCCGGTCACCGCCGTGAAACTATCAGACAAAGTGCGACAGGCTTTAAAAATCCTGGGTCAAACCAAATTATGAGTATTACCGCCATCCCAAATTTAAAAGCCAGCCCCAAAGAAGTGTTGTCCAAAGACGAAGAATTGCTGTTTGTATCGCTGCGGGCGCGCGACTGGGCAGAATTTTGCGGCCAGGAAAAAATCAAAGCGGCTTTAAAAATCAGTCTGGGAGCAGCCAGGAAACGTAAAGACGTACTTGAACATATTCTTTTGTACGGCCCGCCGGGGTTGGGTAAAACTACTCTTGCACATTTGATTGCCAAAGAAATGGGTAGCCAGATCAAAGTCACTTCCGGGCCGGCGATAGAGCGCGCGGGTGACTTGGCAGCCATTCTCACCAATTTGGCACCCGGAGACATCTTGTTTATCGACGAAATCCACCGTCTACAAAGAGTGGTTGAGGAAACGCTGTATCCGGCGATGGAAGATTACTGTTTGGATATTGTGATCGGTAAAGGGCCCGGAGCCCGAACCGTGCGTTTGGATTTACCCCAATTTACGATCGTGGGAGCCACTACTAGAATCGGTCTGTTGTCCTCGCCTTTGCGAGATCGGTTTGGAGTCATCCACCGCCTAAGTTTTTACGAACCCGAGGCTTTAAGTAAAATCATCAGTCGGGGAGCTAGTAAACTAGGTGTGCCGATAGATGTTGATTCGACCCGAGAACTTGCCAGAAGAGCCCGGGGGACGCCGCGAATTGCTCTAAAGCTACTTAAGCGCGTCCGCGATGTGGCCCAGATCAAAGGTGATGGGAAAATCACCAGGGCTATGGTGGATCAAGCTTTAGATTTGTTGGAAGTCGATCCTTTGGGTCTGGACGAATCTGATCGGCGCCTACTTATTTCAATCATTGATAAACACGCCGGGGGTCCGGTTGGGATCGAGACTATCGCCGCGACTATCTCTGAAGATATAGGTACAGTGGAAGAAGTGCTGGAGCCGTATCTCATGCAAATCGGTTTTTTGAAACGCACGCCGCGCGGCCGGGTCGTCACGCCACTGGCTTTTGCTCATCTGGGAAAGAAAATCCCACCCAATTTATCCCAAACAAAACTCTTTTGAGAGCCACAGCTGTTTTGTGGGTCATTTTACTCCCACCCGACGAGTAGGATAGCTAGACACCTCCGGTTTTAGTCGAACGTTAAGTGTTTTATACCCTCCAGGGTTCTTTGATAGCCGACTTGATCCAAAGTAAACTCCCTTAATTTTTGCAACTTTGGAAAATAATCTAATAGTAGTTCTTTATTCAAAAACGGTAATTGTCGTTTTCCCATGTAGTCAGGGTATGAAGTCCATGGATAGGTTTCAAGTTCCTTAAATTCTTTAATTATGAAGCCTGTTAGCTGATTTATATGAATATAGCGGGCAACATGAATAAACTGTTCATCAGTTTCAATTCTTTCAGCTTTAAACATTTCCTGAAATAAAGAGCCCGATCGTTTGTATTTAGTATTATAGTACTTGGCAAAGCTGTTTTGTATGTGGCTAGCAAATAACTTGATGCCCTGGTCAACTCGTTGTTTTACCAGAAAGTGGAAGTGATTTGGCATTAGTGAAAAGGCGTAAATCTCAACGATTGGCACACTGGTTTTATAAAGAGTAGTAAGTATACGGACTTTTTGTTCTGGTTGGAATCTGTAATAATGTGAATAACGAAATGGTGGATCCTTGAATCGATAAAAATTAACAATGTCAAGAAATCTTTGCAGATCTTTTGTTCGAGTTAAAATCGGTTGCCGGGCGACAGCGCGATTGAATAAATGATATATTTCACCGGTAGCAAGAATTGTAGTTCTTTTGGACATCAGATTAAGTTTAAATATGTTTTCCGGAGGTGTCAAGCTATACCACTCGTCGGGTGGGAGGTGATTCACCCAATTTAACCAAACTATTTTAAGAAATGACAGGGTTGTGCTCTGCAGGCTTGCCAGTGGGGTTCCATTTGTTTAGACTTGAGGTATGACTGATACGTCGGCTATCTTAAACCAAAAGTCTTTGGTCGTGGTCTTGGCTTATGCGCCGACTGGTTTAGGTCATTTACGCGTCACTGATGCTCTTTATCACGGGCTTCCCAAAAGCGTGACACCGATTCTTCTAGGTGCGCAAGACAAATCAATTAGTTATTTACATCGGATCATGAGTTT
The DNA here is from genome assembly GCA_000995415.1 of Candidatus Gottesmanbacteria bacterium GW2011_GWC1_43_10. Taxonomy (GTDB): domain Bacteria; phylum Patescibacteriota; class Microgenomatia; order UBA10105; family UBA10105; genus UBA10105. The sequence continues at coordinate 20,332 of LCEX01000009.1, read as the reverse complement.
ACATCCCTTGGGTCGGATAGTCATGGAATGGATACAACAAGGATGGCCGGAAAGATTTTTTAACTTGCTTTACCGGCGCATGCTGTGGTCGAAAAAAGAACTGCTATATCAGCAAATAGTAACTATCCTTGATCAGCGCATAGTACTACCTAAAACCGTTCTTTTTGTTTCCACCCATTTTGGCTTGACGCACCAGTTGGCAGCAGTTAAATCTCAAATCGAGAACAGTAAAAAAGTCAAAGTCATACTCATAGTTCAGGTCACAGATGATAGTCCGCAGCGCGTGTGGTATGTACCCGGAGCTGATTTGATATTTGTGCCCAGCGAACGCACCAAAATCGGATTGATGCAATTTGCACATCCGGCCCCAAAACCAGCTCCCAAATTTGAAGTCGTAGCTTATCCGGTGAGTCCGTATTTGGCTAAAACGGGAACAGATTTACTTGAAAAACGCAAACAACAACTGGATATAAACAGTAAGTCAGCTATCCACGTAGCCCTACCTATATCCGGAGCAGCAGTGTGGCTCAATTATTATATAGAACTGATTGAAACGTTGGCCCAAAAATCACCACGGTTTGTATTTCATGTGATTCTTAAGTCCAATCCATATACCCAAAAATTTATCAATCAGCTATTGGTCAAAAAATTTGTCAAAATCTACACTGCGGAGCATGACCGGGAGATTGTGGATCAATATGAACAAGTGTATCTTGCGAACCCGATTGCTATTGAAATCACCAAACCCAGCGAACAGGCGTTTAAAAGTCTACTTGAACCAACGCAAGTCGGCGGATCATTACTTTTATTTTCCGATCCGGTAGGTAGACAGGAGTATGACAACTTGGATTTCCTCATCCGCCATGATTTATTGCCGACGACGAGTGAGCAAAGTTTTTTATGGGAAAAAGCGGCGCACGACCTGGATTTGACTGATGAAACGGGACAGAGTATCAAAACCCGCGCCGGTTGTTGGCGGGGAGTGATGTTGCCGAGTCGCCCCAAAGAAGCGGCTGACTTTATCTGGTGGGCGATGAAGCAGAATTTGTTTTGGCAAACGACTTTTTGTCAACTGAAACCGCACAGTCAGGAAGTTGGGCATGCACACGAGTTAGGTAGTGACGGGGTCCGCATATTTTGGGAAAAGGTCGCAGAATTTATTAAAAATATTAAGTAGCAGACTTGGAAATTAACCTTTTTGCTAATAACATACATCCAGTAATCAACGCAAAAGCTGCAAAAGATAATAGCGGGATAGTCACAAAATCAAACCACACCACATCTTTGGCAGTACACGAAACACCGGCGAGACAATTGGTTACGGCTTCCGGAATAACTCCCATTTGCAATAAATACTGATAAGTAGCGATCAACATCCCAATTATGGATAACGGGAGAACATAGTCTGGTAAGTGTTTGTCTTTTTTGAGGATGCCGATAGCGATAATAAAAACCAAGGGATACATAAAAATACGTTGATACCAGCAAAGCGAACACGGCGGGAGTTTAACGATTTCACTAAAAAACAGACTGCCGACTGTCGCCACGAATGCTTGTAACCAAGCCAGCCGAAAGAGATATTTGTAACTAATGTACATATACTTTACTTATATCACAAGAGCGCAATCTTGTGGGGGAAAATTTTCCTATCTTGACAGGTATTACCGAGATAGTCTAATAATATATAGATGGCTACTGAAATTCCTCCCAATTCCAGCAAACCAGCGCATCACCTGATGGCAGTAGTAGCTCTGGTTGCGAGCCTTTTCTCTCTGGTCATCTCTGTCTACTCGGTAGTCACAGTCAAAAATATGCTTGATTCCCTGGCTACAAATAGTGTCCAGGGTCAAGATAGCAATCGTCCACGACGTAAACCTTCACCTACTCCCATTCCCAGTCCTGGCGGAGGTGGTGCTGGGTTACCTTTTGGCCCGTATCATTTACCGACCACAGTTTATGGAACTAGTCCTTATACCGGTGCCTTTTTGGACCTCTCTAAAATGTCGGTTTCAACTGCAACTAATGCGTTGGAAACTGCCAAAGCCAAAAAAGTCAAACTAGTTATTTCCTTAACAGGCGGCGGAGGTAACTATCGGGATAGCAATAGTAACTTTTCTTACAGTTTGTTTAAATCACTGGTAGACAATTTTAAATCACTTGATCTGACCAATTACTTTAACGATGGAGTGGTGTTGGGCAATATGTTCATGGATGAACCACAAGATCCCAGCAATTGGGGCGGAGAAACTATTGCCTTAAGCGATATCAAACAGGCGGCCGCATACCTCAAAAGCATTTGGCCGAGTGTACCTACCGGTGTCGGTTCCAATCCGGCATTTCTTTCAGGCGGCGGATGGACAAGTGGTGATTTGGATTTTGTGTCGGTCCCTTTTACCCAAGTGAAGTTAAATTGCCGGCCCGGTCGTGTGGGTTGTTATGGTTCGGATGTAAATCAATGGGTGTCCGGAGTTATGGCAGATGCCAAAAGTGACAATTTAGGTGTGGTTTTAAGCATCAACGTTTTAAACGGAGGTACGCCAAACGGTACTAGTATAACTGCGGCTGATTTACAAACTTATGGAACGTTGTTTGCCAGTCAACCTCAAGCATGTGCTTTAACATTTTGGAAATGGGATGATGCTTATTTTTCCCAGTCTGATATCCAAGCTGCTCTTTCGGCCATTGCGGCTACCGCCTCTACTCACACTGCCAAAACCTGCACGCCTTAACTCATCTTATTTTTTCCCTCCTGCTTGAATTTAACTCTGGATGTCGCTATATTATGCCGCAGTCATTAACGATATGATTATTTACGAATCCAAAACTGATTAGTTTTATGTTTAAACAGTGGTTTGCGAGATTAAGACAAAGTAGACAAGACGAGCGGCAACAACTGTGGCTTGTGAGTTTTATCATCCTGTTTTTCGAGTTAGCCCTTATCAGATTTATTCCGGCTTATGTTCGTTATTTGGGCTATTTTACGAACTTCATTTTACTAGGTGCATTTTTAGGAATCGGGATAGGCTGTCTGCTCACTAAACAAAAACGCGATTTTTGGGCTATCTTTGCTCCCCTATTTGTGCTCTTGATATTACTTATCAAGATTTTTAAATTTGAGGTGCAAATCACCACTGAACAAGTAATTTACTTCAAAAGTAATACCGAAAATAGTTTGGTCGAATCATATTTACTGTTGCCCAGCATCTTTTTGGTTGTCACTTTGCTGTTTGCGACTCTGGCCCAAAAATTAGGCAAGTTACTGACCAGATTTCCGCCTTTGACTGCATATACTTTTGATATCCTGGGAAGTATTTCCGGAATTTTACTATTTACCCTGGGTTCTTTTCTAAATCTGCCAATAACCTTAGGTTTTGGTATCTTTATAGTTGGTTATCTTTGGCTCTCCGAGTGGCGCTTGAATAGAATGTTACTCTCGGCGTGTCTTTTAGTTTTTGCTCTCTACTTAGTCAATACTTTGGATACTTTGCCTACGATTTGGTCGCCTTATTATAAGATAGCCCCGTATTCGGTAAGTAATCCGGCTCGTGAGTTGGGCCAACCGGATATTGATTGGCGTCTGTATGTAAATAATATCAGCCATCAGGAAATGACTGATTATGAGCACGTGGCGCCATTTTATAAACTGATATATGAGGTATTGCCCAACCAAAAATTTGCTCAGGTGTTAGTTGTGGGCGCGGGAAGTGGGCAAGATGTGAATGTGGCTTTGAAGAATGGTGTGGGTAGTGTGGACGCAGTCGAAATCGACCCAGTGATAGCGGATTTGGGTAAAAAATTACATCCAGAACGGCCTTATGCCGACCAAAAGGTCAAGTTGATCATCAATGATGCCCGCTCGTTTCTCGAAAATACCCAGAAGCGCTACGATTTGGTGATTTTTGCCCTACCAGATTCAGCAGTTTTGGCTACCAGTTTATCCAGTTTGCGTTTGGAAAGCTATCTGTTTACACTCGAAGCATTTGATGAAGCCAAGACTCATCTGACGGAAAATGGAATATTTGTTCTTTATAATTATTATCGTACTTCTTGGTTGGTTGATAAGATGGCCCAAATGCTTCGGACTTCTTTTGGCAAGCAGCCTTATGTCGTCCATTATGAGGATAATCTGGCCATTTTTATGGTGGGGGCAAAACTCGCACCGGTACCACAACCGCCTATGAAAATCTGGTCGAAGACACAAGCCACATTATATCCGGCGACTGATGATTGGCCGTTTTTATATCTCAAAGACGTGACTATTCCCAAAATATATATTAAATCATTGGGGGTAATTTTCCTGATTGCGTTAGGACTTACTCTGCTCGCAAGTCGTGGACAGATAGTGACTCGCTTTGCCGGGGATTTCTTTTTTCTGGGGGCTGCCTTTTTGCTTTTGGAAACCAAAAGTATTGTCAACTTTAATTTATTATTCGGATCTACATGGCTCGTCAATTCGTTGGTATTTGTGGGAATGTTAATCAGTGTGTTGCTGGCCATTTGGGTAAATCAAAAGTGGCAGATCAAACGTTTGACTGGTTGGATAGTCCTACTCATAATAGCGTTATTTGCAAATTATGTTTTGCCGGTAAGTAAATTTTTGTTACCAAATTTTTGGTTGCGGTATGTGGTCGCGACCGCGTTTTTCTTTTCACCTATTTTTCTGGCTAATATCATTTTTAGCTCGCTATTTAAACGTGCCAAGCATCCGGCTGATAATTTTGGCATCAATTTGTTGGGCGCGTTTTTTGGCGGGATGTTCGAATACACATCACTTCTTTGGGGTTATCACAATTTGATTTTGGTGGCGATCATTTTTTATGCCCTGGCTGGTTTCTTCATTTTACGGCGTATAAGCGAAGCTTAAAGTGGAGGTTTGGCAACCGGCAAGTGTGGGGTCGAAAATTCCAAAATGGGCAAATGGGGTACCATCGGTTAGTGTCGTCGTTTGTAAAACCCCAAGACAGGGTTGAAGTTCATCTGCACTCCAGATGTAGAGCGTATCCGGTTTCAGATCTTTCGTCTGGATGAATTTAAATCTATAATTTGCAAAGTGATTGCGTTCGTCCAGATATCCGCCGGAGACAGTCCCGCCCTCGGCCAGGTATTTTTCCGGTGGATATGGTTCATAAAACAGAAAAAAGGTCAGAGTTTGATTCAGCTTTAAAGATACAAACACTTCGTCGTATTTCGGCCGTAAATTTTTGGCAGTCAGTACCATTTGTTTCATGCCATTGCCCCAAAGTTCAACTATCGTATCGCGTCCGTGGATGAAATAGTTATGGAGATAAAAATGGAAGGATAAGCCGATACTTATGGCGATTGCTACTGCGGCGATTTTTTGCAATCTTAGAAAGCGGAGCTTAAAATATTTTACAAGTTGAACTGTTCCCAAAGATGCCAAAAGTAGGAGCGGAAAACTATTGAGGAAAATTCGGCGGTCAAAAACCGGCAAAAGGGTAAGTCCTCCGGGAAGATAACCGATCAGAATCCAAGATAAGATAAACCATGATTGATAGCGGTTTTTGAGTAAGACTATTATTCCCAATAAGATCATTGGTAGTTGCCAAAGGTAAAAAAGGCGAGTGCTCCCGATTTGGTTATAGAGGTTTTGCCCAAAAAGCAAATCCGGATTTAATATTTTGAGGTAACCATTAACTGTTTGATTTATAAAAGTGAGTCGGCGGTTGTGGACAAGCTTTGCGCCGGGGATTTTTTGCTTAACCTCACTTTGGAGATCTCTGGCGTCGCGGTTTACCTCTTCGCGATTGGCAAAAACACTCACAGCATAAGGCCGAAGCGCAACTTGTGAATTTCTTAGTGACAAAAAATAAGGGAATGTCATCAGACCCAGGATGATTAAACCGCCAAAAATATAGCGATTAAATTTACGGTTTAATATAAGTAACACGAGTCCAAAACCGATCACCCAGACGCGACTTGAATGGTAAGTATAAAAAGACAGACCAAAAACTAGGGCCGATAATAGGTACAAAAATTTGTGTTTTACGGCTGCCAAAAAAACCCAAACTGCCAGTAGCGAAAAGAAAAGAGCTAGCTCCATATCGATAGCCACCCGGCTATATTGGATCAACCAAGGGGAAATGGCAGCCAGTAAGGCGTTAAGTAAAGCTAGTCGTGGGTTAGCCGTCAACTTACGCGTCAGCAGAAAAAATAGCGGGATGACCATGGTGCCAGCGAGTACTGAAGCAAATCTGATTGACCAGGTATTTAAGCCTCCAAAATAAATAAAAGGGATCAGAAAATATCCAAACACCGGATTTTTATAGTCATCAAATGATTGGAAATACAAAGGAAACCGGTGTCCAAATTCATCCCGGCCGGTTTTGAGGATCGAATAAGCGTTGTAAGCAAACGAGGCTTCGTCGGCGCTTAGGCTATTGGGGATTTGCTCGAGCCCATAAATACGAAGTATTAACCCCAAACCCAAAATGGCCAGAAACAATTTTATTTTGACTCGGCGCATGGTTGTCAACCATTTTATACGCTTTTAGACGAATTTGCCAAACTACCCAAGACAGGTATATATTGATTTTATGCTGGCGAAAGTAGCATCGGGTGCAACGGTCGGATTGGAGAGTGTTTTGGTGACGGTAGAGGTAGATATCGCCGCCCAAGGTTTACCCAACTTTACTATTGTTGGTTTACCAGATAAAGCGGTTGAAGAATCAAAAGAAAGAGTCAGAGCAGCGATCAAAAACAGCGGAGCAGATTTTCCGGCTAAGCGAATTACCGTAAATTTGGCTCCGGCAGATTTACCCAAAGAAGGTCCGCAATATGACTTGCCGATTGCAGTTGGACTTCTTATCGCCTCCGGTCAAATTACGGCAGATATAAACCAAAGTTTATTTATCGGCGAACTGTCGCTTGACGGAACTCTTCGGCATACACATGGCATTTTGCCGCTCGCGATGCTGGCCAAAGAACAAAAGTTAGCCCAGGTGTTCGTGCCGCAAATTGACAGTCAAGAGGCAGCTGTCATTTCCCAAATCCAAGTCTTTCCGGTATCATCCTTGGTTGAATTATTTCGCCATTTTGCCAGAACTACCCCAATTACTCCGATAGCTCACGTGCCTTTTTCCCAGATAAAAACCGAGGTGGTATTTGAATTTGATTTGAGTGATATCCATGGACAGGAACAAACCAAACGGGCGCTTGAAATAGCTGCAGCCGGAGGTCATAACCTGTTTCTTCAGGGTCCGCCCGGAGCCGGCAAAACCATGCTCTCAAGAAGCCTACCTTCAATTCTGCCGGATCTGACTGAAGCCGAAGCCTTTGAAGTCAGCAAAATTTATTCAATCACCGGCAACTTGCCTTTGGGTGAATCAATCATGAAGCACCGGCCGTTTCGCGCACCGCATGGACGAATTTCCGGAGTTTCCCAGAAGCGTGTTAGAAGCTCTTCGCCAACCGATGGAGGATGGAGTAGTGACGATATCCCGGGCCGCCGGAGCTGTGACTTACCCGGCAAAATTTTTGCTCGTGGCTGCGGCTAACCCCTGTCCGTGCGGCAATTTTGGCGATAGCAGTAAAAGATGCACCTGTCTTCCCGGGATGATCACGCGTTATCAAAAACGGATTTCCGGGCCGATTCTTGACCGCATTGATTTGCATCTGGATGTGCCGGCAGTGCCGACGGAAAAATTGACCCAAACCAAAACTCAAGCTGAGTCTTCAAGTGTAGTTAAGGCTCGGGTGCAAAATGCCCGCGAACACGAGTCGCGGCGTTTTCGGAATCTGGGGATATTTAGTAATAGCGAAATGTCCACTAAGACAGTCAAAGAATATTGCATACTTTCCACTGCTTGTTACAATTTATTACAGCAGGCGGTAGCGAAATTGAAATTGTCGGCCCGAAGTTATTATAAAGTGATTAAAGTCGCGCGCACGATCGCGGATCTGGCTGACGAGCGCTATATTCAGCCTGCCCATATCGCCGAAGCTTTACAGTATCGACCAAAACAATCGGAAAATTGATCACTCCAACACAAAACCTCGCCCCGACAAATATAAACCAAGTATCAAAGCGAGACGAGGATTTGTGAATGAATTTAAATCAACCCCCGATTTTGTACATGCCGGTGCCGCACACTGGACACTTGCCTTTCATCGCGGGTTTGCCGTTTTTCATGGTGACTTTGACGGCATTGGGATCTTCTCTTTTAGTTCGACATTTGACGCAATACATGGATGCCATAAATTTATTTTCACCCCCTTCCGCAATTTTTTACCAACCCCAACGTTTGGAAAATATAGCTAGTAGTATTTCAGCTAAAATAAATAAAGCGCTTAAAGTAAAAGTCTTCCTGAGATCCTTGGTGATGTATTGAAATTGACTGGTGGCGATGTCACTATTAATTTGGGCTTTAGTGTGAATTGCTGAATAACTGAATACTAGAGGCGAATTTTGTAATCGGTGTTTTTCAGCTAAAATTTTTTGCTGGCGGGTTTTTTTAGGCATAGTTTAGCCTCGGGGGCCAGATTAACACAAATATTTGTAACTTGTCAAATAAGTTAAATTCAATTAAAATCTTTCCGTTGACAAATGGTAGGATAAATTTCTAAAATAGTGAATACCAATGGTGTTCAATTTACAAACGGCACTGTGGGCAATTGACTTGGTTATCCTTATTTGGTTGATACTCGTGACCTGGGCTTTGGCGCGAGCGCTAGCCAATTATAATCGATTGACCCGCGGAGCAACTGACAGAACTCTCTCGGAAATTCTCACCAATTTCCTGGAGCAAGATAAATTGACCAAAGCCGAACTGGAAAGAGTTTTAGCCGAAATTTCCAAATTAAAGGAACAGGCCAAAAATTTCATTCAAAAGATCGGACTCGTCAGATTTAATCCGTTTTCGGATACCGGTGGAGATCAAAGTTTTGCTTTGGCTTTGTTAGATCATAAAGATAATGGTATAGTAATAACATCACTTTATGCCCGGACCGGAGTTAGATGGTATGTGAAGACCATCCGAGGTGGCAAGGGGATAGAGCACGAATTGTCCAAAGAAGAAAAAGAAGCTTTAAAGCAAGTCAAGAAAGTGAGTTAAATAAACTTATGAAAATGAAACCAGCAGTCAGGTATGTGATAGTAGCGATAGCTTTGTATCTAGTGTCAACCGGACTCTCCTACGGTATATTTAAATCAATCAAAGGCAATCGCCCTGCAACTGTTTCCCCTATCCCTTCAGGCGGTAAATTCGTAGTCGATCCTAGTTTGCCCCGTACCGAAGTTTGTCCTTTAAATGGCCAAAAATTCACCGAGCAAGAGCGAAAAATTTGGGAAACGCGCCGTCCCCTGGCTGTGATGATTGAAAATCATGCCGAAGCCCGACCGCAATCCGGGCTTTCATACGCCGACATCGTCTATGAGACAGTAGCTGAAGGCGGAATCACGCGTTTTATGGGAGTATTTTATTGCGGAGTGGCGGCCTACAATATTGGTCTAGCACCAGTCAGAAGCGCTCGGACTTATTTCTTAGACTGGGTATCCGAATACGACGCTCTCTACAACCACGTCGGCGGAGCCGGCAACTGCAGTGACGGTACGGTAGATGAGCGAGCTAAAGCTTTATGTCAAATTGATAAATATGGGATCAAAGATATGGACCAGTTCAGTATCCCTTTCCCGATTTGTTACAGGAACTATGATCGTTTGGATCACCCGGTCGCTACGGAACATACCATGGTATGTTTCTCGGACAAACTGTATGAGTTGGCGGCCAAGCGTAAATGGACCAATGTGGATGAGGATGATGTGGCGTGGGATAAAAATTACCAAGCATGGAAATTCAAAGACGAAGCCAAAGAAGGCGAACGTGGAACGACGGCCTCAATTTCTTTTGTACATTGGGCCGGATATGAGGCTGAGTATGGCGTACAATGGAATTATGATAGTACCACCAACAGTTACAAACGTCTAAATGGGGGTCAGCCACATCTTGATCTTGAGACCAAAGAGCAGTTGACAGCTAAAAGTATTGCGATCCAATTTGCCAAAGAAACTGTGGGAGTGGATGAACATGCACATCTTCTCTATGGGACAATTGGTAGCGGAAAAGCTCTAGTTTTTCAAGACGGCAAAGTCACGGTCGGGACCTGGAAAAAATCGTCACGCACCGCCCGGACTTTATTCTTCGACGAAACTGGCAAAGAGATAGCCTTTAACCGGGGACAAACTTGGATCGAAGTCGTATCTTTGGATACCAAAGTCAGTTATTAAAATCAATCTTTCTGCCTGCCCGGGAAACTTGAGAGGGTTTTATGTTAAAAGATCTCATCACGTCTCGCGTCCGGGTAAAAATATTAACTTTGTTACTTTCTTATCCGCAGCAGATTTTTCACGTCCGCGAAATAGTCCGTCAAACCCAGGAAGAAATCAACGCTGTGCGGCGGGAACTAGCCCACATGGAAGAGCGGGGGATGGTAACCAAAGAACACCGCGCCAACAGATTGTATTACGCATTTCGTAAGACCTATCCGCTTTACTTTGAGCTTTTGGAACTAGCAGCCAAGACTACCGGTTTGGGAGGAGAAATTTTAAAACAAAAAGCCAAGTTGGGAAAAATCAAATTTGTGATGTTGTCCGGAAAATATGTGCGCCAGCTCAAACTGGATGTAAACACAGTCGATTTACTCATTGTAGGAACCGTAGTTTTGCCAGAACTAGCACAAATTGTCCGAGCAGCCGAAAGTAAATTGGGTCGGGAAATCAACTACACGGTCATGACCGAGGAAGAATTTTTATTTCGCAAGCGCCGGCGGGACCCATTTATTTTTGGTATCTTAGCCGGATCCCGGACCCTCATCATTGGCGATGAAGAAGAATTGGTAGCTTAAATCTACAAATGAAAAACTCCAAGTTAAGTTTGCTTTTCATAACTTTGCTGACAGTGTTGGCAATCGTGATTGACCTTCCGGAAAACGTGCCGCTTAGATTTAATTTGGGACCTCTGAAAATCAACCGCATAATCGCTCCTCCCGAGATCCAATTTTTGGGGATTGACAAGAAAATCTACACCCATTTAGGGTTGGATCTATTGGGTGGAACACAGCTCGTACTTGAAGCGGATATGAAAGATATTGTCCCGGCCGATCGCACCACTGCTTTGGAAAGCATCCGCGAAATCATCGACCGCCGCGTAAATTTTTTTGGTGTAGCTGAGCCGGTCATCCAGACAGCGCAAGTGGGGGAGAGTTTTCGTATCATTGTAGAACTTCCGGGAGTAAAAAATATCAAGCAGGCAGTAGCTACTATTGGTCAAACCGCCCAGCTGGAGTTTCGTGAGTTTAATGAAGAAGCTACAGCAGCAGCCGTCTTTCCCACACTAGAAAATACCCTGGCCGTGGGTATCACCGGTCGGGATTTAAAAAAAGCCGAAGTAGTATTTAATTCCACCACTGGCGAGCCAAATGTAGGTTTTGAAATGACTGATGCCGGAGGCAAAAAATTTGCAGATGTCACTACCCGTCTGGTAGGTAAAAGCCTGGCGATTTTTTTGGATAATTTTGCTATCAGTGCACCGGTGGTACAAACGGCCATCACTGAAGGTAAAGGGACGATTAGCGGGCAATTTAGCCCTGAAGAAGCCAAGAGATTGGCCTTACAACTATCGGCCGGAGCCTTACCGGCACCGGTTACCATCATTGAACAAAAAAATGTAGGAGCGACTTTGGGTCAAGAGTCAGTCGCCAAAAGTCTGCGGGCGGGGGCAGTCGGTCTATTATTAGTCGCTTTATTTATGGTCTTGTACTATGGAGCTTTGGGAGTGATAGCGGATGTGGCGCTCATCATTTATGGACTGTTGACGTTTGCGGTTTTTCGGCTAGTGCCGGTGACTTTGACTTTGCCGGGGATTGCCGGATTTGTTCTCTCAATTGGTATGGCAGTTGACAGTAATATTCTAATATTTGAACGAACGAAAGAGGAATTACGTAAAGGAAAGCCTTGGCAAATTGCCATGGAACTCGGATTTGGCCGCGCCTGGGATAGTATTAGAGATGCTAATTTTACGACACTACTTACGGCTTTTATTTTATACAATCCTCTAAATTGGAGTTTCTTTCCTGCCTCCGGCATGGTAAGAGGTTTTGCCTTAACTTTAACGATCGGAGTAGTAACCAGTCTATTTACCGGGATTGTCGTTTCGCGAAATTTGATCCGGGTATTTTATCGACCGAACAATAAATAGAATATGCTCAATTTCATGCGTTATCGTTGGGTTTATTTTGTGATTTCGTCCTTAATAATCGTGCCGGGGATATTTTCACTCGTCAAATTTGGACTCAAACCAGGAATTGATTTTACCGGCGGAACCCTCATTGAGATAAAGTTAGAAAAAGCAGAAGGAAATGTCAGTGAAGAAGTAAAACAAACCATTTCTCCCCAAGGAGGAGAAGTTGGGTCGGTGCAAAATACCGATCAGGGAACATATATCATCAGAATGAAGCCAATAGAACAAGTAGCTTATGAAAAAATTAAAACCGAACTTGGAAATAAATACGGTGCGATTGAAGAAATTCGATTTGAAACCGTCGGTCCATCTCTCGGCCAAGAGTTGCTGCAAAAAACTGGAATCGCTGCTATACTAGCAATAGGTGGTATTCTTTTCTATATTGCCTGGGCATTCAAAAATGTCCGTTACGGAATCTCGGCCATTATTGCACTAGCACATGATTTACTTGTAGTAGTTGGTATATTTTCCTTATTAGGAAAATACATGGGAGTTGAAGTTGATTCGCTTTTTGTGACAGCACTTCTGACCACTATGAGTTTTTCAGTTCATGATACGATCGTAGTATTTGACAAAATCAGGGAACACATGAAAAAGAGAAGCGGTGAAACCTTTGCAGAACAAATAAATTTGGCTCTCACAGAGACGATGGGACGATCTCTCAATAACTCACTTACAATTATATTTATGTTATTAGCTCTTTTTTTGCTTGGCGGAGAATCTATTAAATGGTTCGTGTTAGCACTTCTTATTGGTACCATTTCTGGTACCTATTCTTCACCCTTTGTCGCTACACCGATTCTTTTTATTTGGAACGAATTAACCACCAGAAAAATCAGAAAATCTACTTAATTTCTGTTAGTCGCTTAAGCAACGGTTCACGTTCATTCGGCAATTTTTGTGTGATCACTTCATTAAACAACTGGTCGAGGATTTTGCCTATCTTCGGGCCCGGAGAAATATCAAATATTTTCATCACATCATGGCCGTCAACTTTGAGGTCAGCTACAGTAAATGGTTGTTTTTGGACTTCCTCAAGCCGTTTCATATAAAGACGTAAACGCCAGGAAGTGATTGCAGCTCCGCTGCCGACGCGGTCGCCGATGCGCAAATCCAAGATGTCTTGTAAATTTTCAATACCCACCCGTTTAATAAATCTTCTTAGAGTCGCATCAGTTTGATTTTCATCAACTGTAAATTGGTGCCAGCGGACTAGAGTCACTATTTTTTCCCGATCGCGGTTGGAGAAATTGAGGCGCAGGCAAATATTTTTGGCAATTGTCATGCCAGTCACTTCGTGATTATAAAACGTGATTTGTTTGGTTTGGGGGTTTTGGCGAAATACGGCGGGTTTACCAATATCATGAAGAAGTGTGGCGAACCGAACCAGCGGATTTTTTGACGGGCAATGCCGAAGCGATTCAATGAGATGGGTGCCGACATCATAAATATGGTGCCGGCCTGGACTTTTCTGCGGGACGCCAAAAGCTTGGTCCAGCTCCGGCAAAATTTCGGCTAGCAAGCCGGAATTTTTCAAAACCAGTACCCCGTCTGCCGGGTAAGCGCTTTCCATGATCCGCATAAGTTCGTGTCTGATCCTGTCTGCCGAAACCTGCTTGATTAACTGAGTATGTTGTTGGATAGCAGAAAAAGTCTGGGGTTCAATCGTAAATCCGAGTTGGGTGGCAATGCGGATGGTGCGCAGTAATCGTAGGGCATCTTCCTTGAAACGGGTCTCGGGATCACCGACTGCGCGCACCAACTTGTTTTTCAAATCTGTCTCTCCCTGGTATGGGTCAATGATTTTTTCCCCATCGAAGGCAATGGCATTAATGGTCAGGTCCCGGCGTGACAAATCTTCTTCCAGTGTGGTACCCCAGACTACTTCATCCGGGTGGCGGTGGTCTCGGTAACCCGATTCACTGCGATAGGTAGTGACTTCGTAAACATCAATAGTTTCTTCACTTAAAGCTTTATCTTTTACACTTGACGCTTTTATCTTGATACCAACCGTTCCAAACTGATTGTCATAAAAACTGTCGGGAAAAAGAGCTAAGATGTGAGCCGGAGTAGCGTTGGTAGTAAAATCCCAACCGTGGGTTTTGCGTTTAAGTAGCAAATCCCGAACTGACCCGCCCACAGCATAAGCCTCAAACCCATGCTTTTTGAGAGTGGTAATAATATGTTTGGCCGATTGAGGAAGAGTCAACATGCTGCTATTATACCTGGTACTATGGAACAACGGAAATGGGAAGTACTTAGTAAGTTTGCAGTTGGCAGTCAGCAGTCGGCAGCAGACAAGCTTATTGATTTGTTACTTGAAAATCGGGGGATTTCATCGAAAAAAGAAAGAGAAAATTTCCTCCAGCCGCCAGATCCTTATTTATTGAAACCACAAGATGTCAAGATAAAAGAACCAATTTTAAAAAAAGCACTCCAAAGAATTAAGCAGGCAATCAAAAACGGGGAGTCGATAGTAGTGTATGCCGATTACGATGCGGATGGGATCACGGCCGGAACGATCATGTGGGAAACGCTCCATGAGTTGGGGGCCAAGGTCATGCCCTATATCCCCCACCGGGAGAGCGAGGGTTATGGGTTATCAATTAAGGGAATTGATAATTGTATTTCTGAATACAAACCACAGCTTATTATTACAGTAGACCACGGGATTACCGCCAAAGACAAAGTGGCTTATGCCAAATCCCGCGGGATTGACACGATCGTCACTGACCACCACGTGTTACCTTTGGCACTTCCCGACTGCCTGATTGTGCATACGACCGCGCTTTGCGGGGCTGGGGTTGCTTGGTTTGTGGCGAAAGAACTTATTAGTTCGCAGTCGGCAGTGGGTCTGGCGAAGCCAGATCTCGCTTCGCAAGACAGTCGGCAGTTTAATACTGAAGATTTCAAACAAGAATTGTTGGCGCTGGCTGGAATTGGAACCATCGCGGATATGGTGCCGTTACTTCGGGCAAACCGTGGAATTGCCAAGTGGGGATTAGCAGCTTTAAACAAGACACAGCGCGTTGGGCTACGAGCATTAATTGCCGAGGCAGGTATCACTCAAGGAGAAATTGATACTTACGCGGTATCTCATTTGCTGGCTCCTCGCTTAAACGCTATGGGTAGATTGGTGCATGCGATGGACGCGCTGCGGCTGCTTTGTACTAAACAAAAAACGAGAGCTTCCGACTTAGCCCAAAAATTGGGTTTAACCAACCGTGAGCGGCAACAGTTGACTTTGGATACGACACTCATGGCCAAAGACATAGTTGGAGTAGAAGCAAAAAATAAAAAACTGCTATTTATCGTCCATTCGGATTTCAACCCGGGGATCATTGGTTTGGTCGCCGGAAAACTTGTTGAAGCTTTTTACCGGCCGACGATTGTGGTAGCCCGTGGCGAAACTGTATCCCGGGCTTCAGCCAGATCGATTGCCGGGTTTAATATCGTTGAAGCCATCAGAAGTTGTCGGGAACTGCTGATTGATGTCGGTGGACATCCGATGGCAGCCGGATTTACTGTCGAGACCCAAAAACTTGAGCTACTAAAGACACAACTTGAGGCCCTGGCCAGGAGTAAGTTGGATGCCGAAAAACTGACGCGCCAACTCAAAATTGATCTGGAGTTGCCGCTTGAACTAGTCACAGACAAATTATGGAAAGATTTGCAAATCCTATCTCCTTTTGGCATGAGTAATCCCGAGCCGGTATTTGCGACCCGACACGTCAAAATTACTGACATGCGTTTGGTGGGACGTGAGGGAAAGCATATAAAAATTAAGTTCAAAGTTGAAAGTTCAAAGTTCAAAGTTATTGAAGCGATTGGCTTTGGTATGGGGGAACTATATGGGCACCTGCGAGTCGGACAAACTGTTGACATCGCATATACTCTCGATATGAATGAATGGAATGGCGACAAAACCTTGCAGCTTAAGATTAAGGATATCCACTTGTAAGCTATTAGTATCGTGTAGTTAGAGATAGATCGATGATTGGGGTTGCTCCAGCATCATAAATCAAACCTGCTCTGATTTCACAACAACCATCTTCCAGTCCGCCTCCAACCGCTATCCTTAGGCCTCGAATGTCATTTAGTTCTTCAAAAAGATCTGTTAATAGTTTGACTACAATATGAGCTGAACGTAAAAGTTGCATTCTGGCAATTATTATTTTTTCACGCGGATTATGAAGTCTGGGATCATAAGTATCTGACATATGTACAAAATCCAACCGGGCAATATGATAATCTCGATATTCTTTGGGAGTTGGTTCTCTATCTTTTAAATATTCTTTCATAAGAACCTCCAATTTGCAGAAAGGGTTAATTTTTATATCAGCTTAATACACTGCTTGTCAAGAAACGGAAAGCGGATTAGAATAACAACATCAGGTAAATTTATGCGCACTTTAGTTATTGAAACCGGCAAAAAAATTGGTACAGAAGTGACTCTTTGTGGTTGGGTCAACACCCGTCGCGATCACGGTCGAATCGTATTTATTGATCTCCGTGATCGGAGTGGGTTGGTACAGATGGTATTGACCAAAGACCTGGCCCAGGGGTTGGGGGTTGAAGACGTGCTGGAAATTAGAGGTCTGGTAAAGCTACGCCCGGAGAAATTGATTAACCCAAAACTAACTACCGGCAAAGTAGAGATCGAGGTAAAAACAGTCAAGATTTTGAATAAAGCTAGCGAGTTGCCTTTTCCTATCGATACAGATGGTTATGATATCAATGAAGAAATCAGGATGAAGTATCGATATCTGGATATCCGTCGGCCGCGGATGACGCGCAATTTGCGCTTACGCTCCCAAGTGACGACATTTATCAGAAATTTCCTTGCCGGGCGGGATTTTGTCGAAGTAGAAACGCCGATTCTTACTAAAACTACACCTGAAGGAGCCCGGGACTTTATCGTGCCGTCGCGGCTCCAACCCGGAAAATTTTACGCCCTGCCGCAATCGCCTCAGCAATACAAACAGCTACTGATGGTAGCCGGGCTGGAACGGTATTTCCAGATAGCGCGCTGTTTTCGGGACGAAGATCCCAGGAAAGACCGCGCCTATGGAGAATTTACACAATTGGATCTGGAAATGTCATTTATCACCCAAGAAGATATTTTGCGGCTGACAGAGGAATTGTTTACCCAAATAGTCACAACTATTTTTCCGGGAAAAAGGATTCAAACGTCGCCTTGGCCCAGAATCCCTCACGCGGAGGCAATGGCAAAATACGGCACTGATAAGCCGGACCTGCGTCTTGATAAAAATGATCCGGATCTACTCGCTTTTTCCTGGACGATAGATTTTCCGCTTTTTAATAAACAAACAACTGATGATTTTTACTATGGATCAGGTAAAGCCAAATTTGCGCCGTCGCATCACATGTTTACCGCTCCGCATCCGGATGATATTGGGTTACTCGAAACAGATCCACTCTCTGTCCGCGGGTTGCAGCATGATTTAGTTTTAAATGGTTTTGAAGTGGGTGGCGGCAGTATCAGAATTCATGATCCTAAGGTACAGGCAAAGATATTTGAACTGATCGGATTTAGCGAGGAACAAAAACAACAATTTGCACATATGTTGACGGCCTTTACTTACGGTGTCCCCCCGCATGGAGGGATCGCGCCGGGAATTGACAGGTTTATGATGGCAGTTCTGGGAGAGCCAAGTGTGCGTGAGGTGATGGCGTATCCGACATCGGCTTCGGGTCAAACCAGTGTGATGGATGCGCCAAGCAGCGCAACTAATGAGCAACTGCGGGAAGTAGGTATTCAAGTAATAAGAAAAAAACCAGCAGCCGATGTGTATACGCGGATCGTAGAATTACTTGATGCACATGAAGTCGCTTATAAAACTTACGAACACGAACCGGTATTTACGTCAGCTGATGCGGCCAAAATTCGGGACACCTCACTTCATATTGGAGCCAAAGCGTTGGTACTATTTGCTGATGATAAACCTATCATGGTGGCAGTGGCCGGCGACAAAAAGATCGATATGAAAAAATTCAAAAAACTTTATCAAGTCAGAGATTTACGGATGGCGAGCGCTCTCGAAGTGCAACAAGTGACGGGAGTACCAATAGGAGCAGTCCCGCCGTTTGGGAATATTTTTGCTATTCCCCTATATATGGATACATCTTTACAAAGCAATGAAACGATAGTTTTTAATGCCGGGTTACATACCAAATCAATTTCCCTAAAAGAAGTTGATTTTGAAAAGATCGCCAAACCGATGATCGGCGAATTTAGCCAAACTCATGAAGTCGCGTAAATCAGCTGGAGCTACTCGAGTAATTTCTTCCAAGACAAAGCAGCGAAATATTTGGTTTCCCTGGCAAAGCGTGGTCTTGACATTTTTACTGCTACTTTTACCACCGCAAAATCTGTATGCCCTCCGGGCAATGAGTGAAGTCAATCCTGAAGCAGCAGAATTGCCGCCACCCAAAGTCGCCCCTTATCCAGTCAAAACCGGTAATGTCCCTTTGGAACTTACCGCAGAGGGGATCGTAGTGGTTGATGAAGATACCAACGTCAAGCTGTTTACCAAAAATCCCGAGACGCGATTTTTTCCAGCTTCAACTACTAAAATCATGACTGCCTTGATCACGCTTGAGGATTATAAGTTGACCGATGTAGTGACAGTGGGAAACATATCTACCGAAGGTCAAATGATGAATCTAGTACCCGGGGAAACTATGACTGTAGAAAATTTATTATATGGGATTTTAGTCCATTCAGCCAACGATGCAGCTCTGGCTTTGGCTGATCACCATATTGGCGGACGAGAGCGGTTCATCGAACGGATGAATGAGAAAGCCCAAACATTGCATTTGACCAACACCCATTTTACCAATCCTATTGGTCTGGATGATCCTAACCACTATACTACTCCAGAGGATTTGGCCAGTTTAAGTCTTTATTCTTTGAAAAATCCAGTGATAAGTAAAATCGTCGGCGTGCCGCAAATCACGGTCGCTGATACGCTGTACCAGCACTTTCATGTTTTAAAAAATGTCAATGAACTGGTCGGGAAAATTCCAGGGGTGGCAGGTCTTAAGACCGGCTGGACAGAAAATGCCGGTCAGTCATTAGTCACGACCATCATGCGTAATGGCCGCAAAGTGTTGATTGTGCTACTAAAAAGTCAAGATCGATTTTCTGAAACCGAAACGGTCTTAAATTGGGTGTTTAATAACTTTGTGTGGCAGGAATTTAGACCCACTAGTTAGAGATGGGGAGACTTCAATGGATCTGTGGGTTTTTCCCACTAAGTATTTCTAAATTATGCAAAAAAGCGTTTCGACTTTCCTCTGTACTACCAGGGTTTTCAAACACTTGCGGACAAAACAAGTCAGCATTATACAAAATGCCCATAGCATATGTTTTGTAAAGAGCTACATGTGATGGATTGCCCCTTTTCTTTACAAGTTGTTCTAAAGCTATCTGTGAGACACGCACTATCTCAATGTACTTTTTAGGATCCATACTTGGTATAAGTGGTTCATTCACTAAGGCAAGGCTGCATCTTACGCTTGCCTCAATATCTTCACGTAGAAGCATTCCTGCACCTAGAAGTAGCTGTTGAGGTAGGTTGGATAGAACAGTCACCATGTGAAGAAGATAGAATAAACTGAGACTTCTGTCATTGGCCCAACCAGCTAGCGCTTGTTTTAGACGCTGATTTGACTCACGAAACTTCTGTTCTCGCGGAAATCCCTTGGAAAAAACTTCTCCCACCCGTGCTTGCGCCATTAGGAATTCCTTTACATCATTTAGGGTTAGCATTTCTTTAGCGAGTATAGCTGTAGTAGTTACATGAGCAACTTCTCCGGCTTTGCGGTATATTTCATATTCTGTTGGCGACATGAGCGGTATTATAGCATTTTATGCCGTCACCTTAGCTTAATTAAATTAAACAGGCTCCAAATTCGTTTGGTAAACTCCGGCCGTCATTTTTAAATTTAAGCAGCGCATTTAGTCACGAGAAAATCCTCCTGAAATGATATTCATTCTGTCAATCTAGTTCCGCTCGAATTTTTCTACATGAATGCTAGAAAAAGTGCTAGGC